>JBBRID010000331.1:0-4786 GCA_038221635.1 Burkholderiales bacterium | reverse complement strand
CTGGGCCTGATCGGGCGGCAGTTCACCGGCAATGCTGCCGGCGAAAACGCGTTGCACAGTGGTCGATACGCCAGCCTGGCACAGCCAATCGGCCCACAAGGTGGCCAGTGCAAGGTTCGGGGCGATGATCAAGCGGCGCATTCGGCTTTCGGTGGGAGGCAGTGGTTCGACGCTCTTGGTGCTCATGTCGATGCGGGCACTGGAGAACGCTGGCACGATACAGGAGTTCCAACCCCACCATTTCCAGGAGATTCTCGATGTCAGTCAGTACCGCCAACGGCCAATCACGCGTCATCATCATCAAGCAGTTCGGCGGTCCGGAGGCGATGGAACTCGCCGAACGGCCGGTCGGAGAACCGGGCGCCGGTGAGATTCGAATCCGTCACCACGCCTGCGGCCTCAACTTCATCGACACGTATCAGCGCACCGGTCTGTATCCGTTGCCGCTGCCTCTGTCGCTTGGTATGGAGGCAGCCGGTGTGGTCGAGGCAGTCGGCGAAGGCGTGTCGCACCTGCGTGTGGGCGACCGCGCCGCTTACGCCAGCCAGCCACCCGGCGCCTACAGCGACCTGCGCGTGATGTCGGCCAAATGCGTCGTCAAGTTGCCCGACGACATTTCGTTCGAGACTGGTGCGGCGATGATGCTGAAGGGCCTGACAGCCCAGTACTTGCTGAAAAAGACGCTGCCTGCCGCTGGCCTGAAGGCGGGAGATTTTGTGCTGTTCCACGCCGCCGCCGGTGGCGTGGGCCTGATTGCCTGCCAGTGGGCGCGGGCGCTCGGGCTGCAGCTGATCGGCACCGCCGGCAGCGATGCAAAATGCCAGCTGGCGCTCGAGCATGGTGCCAGCCATGCAATCAACTACAACACCGAGGATTTTGTTGCGCGGGTCAAGGAGATCACCGGCGGCAAGGGGCTGAAGGTGGTCTACGACTCGGTGGGTGCGGAGACCTTCGTGCGCTCGCTCGATTGCCTGCAGCCATTCGGCTTGGCCGCCAATTTCGGCAACGCCTCGGGCAAGGCGCCGGCGATCGAACTCGGTATGCTGGCGGTGAAAGGTTCACTCTACGTGACCCGCCCGACGCTGTTCACGCACATCGCGACGCGCGAAGCCACGCAGGCGATGGCCGATGACCTGTTCGAGGTCGTGAGCAGCGGGAAGGTGAAGATTCGGATTGACCAGCGCTTTCCGCTCGCTGAGGTTGCCGATGCCCATCGTGCGCTCGAAGCGCGGAAGACCACTGGCTGCACGATACTCCTGCCTTGACGGTGGCCGCTCTCAACTGAGCGACGGGGCCGTTGGCTGGGGCGGGATGCGAGGAGGGGACGAGGACGCCGGGTGACCGGCTGACTCCGTGTCCTCCGCCGCCTCTGGCGGCTCCCCCTTTACCTGCGGCAGCCGGTCACCCGGCGCCCGCGTCCGGCGTCACCGTATCAGGCGCACATGGGGTCCGAGTCCTCTCTCTGTGCGGATCCACCTTTGAGCGGGGTCAGCGCGCGCGCATGACCCGTCGAATCTCGTCCAGGATCAGCAAGATCGCGCCGAGCGTGATGGCGCTGTCGGCGATGTTGAACGATGGGAAATACCAGTTGGCGTAGTGGAACTGCAAGAAGTCGACGACATAGCCGTGCAGCATGCGGTCGACGACATTGCCGACTGCGCCCCCTAGGATCAACGCCAGGGCCCAGCAGAACAGGCGCTGGCCGCCGTGCTGTTTCAGCATCCAGATGATGAATGCGGAGGCCACAGCGCCCAACGCAATGAAGAACCAGCGCTGCCAGCCGGCAGCGCTGGCCAGGAAGCTGAACGCGGCGCCGGAGTTGTGCACTCGAACGAGATTGAAGAACGACGTCATGTAGCGGCTGTCACCGTACTGGAATTCACCGAGGATCAAGGCCTTGGTGAACTGATCGGCCAGTATCACGATCAACGCGATGCCGAGCCAGGGCAGCAGCGAGCCGCCCTTGTTGCTGCTGTGCGCCATCGTCAAGCCACCGTTCTCTGTTCGCCAGCGCCATACAAATTGCTGGTGCAGCGGCCGCAGATCGTCGGATGGGCGGGATCGACGCCAACGTCGTTGCGGTAATGCCAGCAGCGCTCGCATTTGGTGGCGGTCGATGGTTCAACAAGCACGTCGCAATCGAACGGGCGGTCAAAGTTGGCTTCCACCGCCTGTTCAACGGACACCTTAGAAACGATGAAGACGAATTTCGCGTCCGACCCGAGCGTGTCGAGTGTCTCTTTGCATTCCTTGGACGCCATAACCCGGATTTCGGCCTGGAGTGATGAGCCCAGTTCCCCTCTGGATCGCCATTCTTCCAATCGGATATTCACCGAGTCGCGAACCAACAAGAGCGATGACCACTTTGAAATCAACGACTCGTTGCGCCATCCAGCGACATCGACATAGGTCTCAGTGAAGATCGACACCGATTTGCCCGGCGCGAAGATCGGCCACGCTTCCTCGGCGGTGAAGCTGAGAAACGGCGCCATCCAGCGCAGCATCGCATTGCTGATGTGCCACAGCGCGGTCTGCGCGCTGCGCCGGGCCAGGCTGTTGGCGGCGGTCGTGTACAGCCTGTCCTTCAGCACGTCGAGGTAGAAAGCACCCAAGTCTTCGCTGCAATAGATCTGCAGCTTCGAGACCACTGGATGGAATTCGTAGACCTTGTAGTGCGCCAGGATCTCGTCCTGCAACTGGGCGGCGCGCGCCAATGCGTAGCGGTCGACCTCCAGCATCTGATCAAGCGGCACCGCATCGCGCTCGATGTCGAAATCCGAGGTGTTGGCGAGCAGGAAGCGCAGGGTGTTGCGGATGCGTCGGTAGCCGTCGACGACGCGGGCCAGGATCTTGTCGTCGCCGGCGATGTCGCCCGAGTAGTCGCTCGCGGCAACCCACAGGCGGGTGATCTCGGCGCCGAGCTTCTTGTTGACCTCCTGCGGGTCGATGCCGTTGCCAAGCGACTTGCTCATCTTGCGCCCCTGGCTGTCGACCGTGAAGCCATGCGTCAGCAAGCCACGGTACGGCGCGCGGCCTTCCAGCGCGCAGGCGATCAGCAACGATGAATGGAACCAGCCCCGATGTTGGTCGTGGCCTTCCAGGTACAGATCGGCCTCCGGCCCTTCGCTGTGAAAACTCCGATGGTCGGGCGTACCGCGGTGGGTGCCACGCAGCACGTGGAAAAAGGTCGATCCTGAATCGAACCAGACCTCGAGGATGTCGCTGCTCTTGGTGTAGTGGGGCGCATCGTCGGCGCCGAGAATTTCCTCGGCGGTGATCCGGCTCCAGGCCTCGATGCCACCGCGCTCGACGATCTCGGCCGCCTGATCGAGGATCTGCATCGTTCGCGGGTGCAACTCGCCGCTGTCCTTGTGCAGGAAGAACGGGATCGGCACGCCCCAGCTGCGTTGTCGGCTGATGCACCAGTCGGGCCGGTTGGCAATCATGTCGCGCAGCCGGGCGCGGCCGTTTTCGGGGTAGAAGCCGGTCTGCTCGATCGCGTCGAGTGCCAGCTGGCGCAGCGATTTCGGCGCCTTGTCTTTCGTGAACACGCCTTCGCCCTCGTCCATGCGGACGAACCACTGCGCCGCCGCACGATAGATCACCGGCGTCTTGTGGCGCCAGCAGTGCGGGTAGCTGTGGGTGATGGTTTCGGTCGCGAACAGGCGTCCGGCGTCGCGCAGCGCATCGATGATGAGCTGTGCCGCCTTCCAGATGTTCTGGCCACCGAACAGCGGAAAGTCGGCGGCGTAGCTGCCGTGCCCCTGCACCGGATTCAGGATGTCGTCGACGGCCAGTCCGTTGGCGGTGCACGAATTGAAGTCGTCCACACCATAGGCCGGCGACGAGTGCACGATGCCGGTGCCGTCGTCCGCGGTTGCATAGTCGGCCAGATAGACCGGGCTCAAGCGGTCGTAGCCGGGGTCGACGTGAGCCAGGGGATGGCGGAAATTGAGCCCGCCCAGCTGTTCGCCCAGCGTGGTTGCCAGCACGGTTCCCGTGATTGCGTAGCGCTCGAGGCATTTCTCGACCAGCGAGCTGGCCAGGATCAGCAGGCCGCGTTCGGTGTCGACCAGCGCGTATTCCAGCGCCGGGTTCAGGTTCAGTGCCTGGTTGGCCGGGATGGTCCACGCGGTGGTGGTCCAGATCACTGCGTAGATCGGCTTGTCTGCGGGGATCCCCCTCACCCCGGCCCTCTCCCGCGATCCCGGGGGCGAGGGGGCATCTGTCCCAAGCACCGGCGGCAGGTTGCCGTGCTCGCTCGCGCTCGCGGGAGAGGGGTGGGGTGGGGGTTCTGCAAATGCAGCGAGCACCTTCTCAGGCTCTGCTGCCAGAAATCCCACATCCACCGTCTGGCTCTTCTTGTCCGCGTATTCGATCTCGAACTCGGCCAGCGACGATCCGCAGTCGAAACACCAGTAGACAGGCTTCAGGCCGCGGTAAACGAAGCCGCGTTCGATCACGCGCTTGAAAGCGCGCAGTTCACCGGCCTCGTTCGCGAAGTCCATGGTCTTGTACGGATGGCCCCAATCACCAAGCACGCCCAGGCGCTGAAAATCGGCCATCTGCTGGCCGATCTGCTCGGTTGCATAGGCGCGGCTCTTGGCCTGCATCTCGTCGCGGCTGAGCTTGCGGCCGAACTTCTTCTCGATCGCGTTTTCGATCGGCAGGCCATGGCAATCCCAGCCCGGCACGTATTGCGCGTCGAAGCCGGCCAGTTGGCGCGCCTTGACGATAATGTCCTTCAGGATCTTGTTGACCGCGTGGCCCATATGGATCTGCCCGT
>JBBRID010000330.1:0-4787 GCA_038221635.1 Burkholderiales bacterium | reverse complement strand
GTGCTCCGGACCGTCCGGTTCGGAGCCCTGATCTGCAGCTTGCGATCGTTGCGCGGCGCCTGCATAGAGCGTTGACACTTCAAAGTGGGCGCCAGCAAGAAGGCAGCTTTCGAGTCACGGGGCGCTGGCCCTGATCATGGTGGGGGCGATGGCCGTGACGCCGTTCTTGAACAACGCCGCGACGGTGCTGGTGATGGCCCCGATTGCCGCCGGCTTCGCCACCCAGCTGGGCTTTCCCCCGGAAGCCTTTTTAATGGCGGTGGCGATCGGGGCCGGCAGCGATTTCCTGACCCCGTCGGTCACCAGTGCAATACATTGGTGATGGGGCCGGGCGGCTACCGCTAACCGCGACTACTGGCGTCTGGGGCTGCCGTTGTCGATCACGGTCATCGTCGTCAGCGTGCCGGCGCTGGTGTGGGTGTGGCCGATGCAGTAGTCGGCTCGGCGACCCATGATGGAGACGCGCATCGCACTTTGCGGCTCCCCGGAACCCACGAACCCAGCGCACTCGCGGCATCATTGAACGAATCTCGCGTTGCTGGCAGATCGGCATGATCATGCCCGAGGACGGGTAAAACCCTGCCGCCCGCCATATCTGCCGTCGAAGTTGCGACGTGGAACCGAACATCACGGCCGGTTGCTGGCGCCTTCGAACCCGCAGTTGCTGAGCAAGGCCTCACAGAGCAAGGAAACCCGACCCGATATCAAGGAGCTGTTCCGATGCGTGGGGGCGGCGCACGGGGCCTGGAAGCACAGATTTTTTGTCAAAAACTCCCAAAATGAACATTTTTTGGCAATCGAGCGTGTTTTTAGACAGAATATAGGAATGAAAATCCCTGCAGATCCAGTCGGAGGTGCTTGCCTTGTCCGGCGGTTTGACCTCGCCCTGGTCATGCCGCTGACCACGATCAGCGGCATCGGCGGGCGGCGTTCGTCGCACGCAGAGGATGGCACAACGAGGGAAACGTTTGTTGAGGCTATGCGGCCAGAGGACACCCTGCGTGGCCACTTGACGTTTCACCTGAAGCACGAAGCCCCGCATCTGGAGTTTCTCTCGCGGTTGTTCGTTGCGTGCGATCCGAGCGAACTGGTGGCCTGGTTCAACAACGAGCCGACGGGCCAGTACGCTCGCCGGGCCTGCTTCCTGTACGAATGGCTAACCGCTAAGCAGCTGGCCGTCGAGCCTTCGCCTCGGGTGGGGTATGTGGATGTGCTCGACGCTGACAGGGTTGTAGCCGCGTCGCCCGACAAGGCTGTCGGCAATCGCCGCTGGCGAGTGCGTGACAACATGCCAGGAACGCCAGCCTTCTGCCCGATCGTGCGCAAGACGCCGCAGATGATCAAGAGCATGGAGCTCGACGTGACCGCGCTGCTTGCGGAACTCGGTCGTGAATTTGGCGAGGACCTGCTGATGAAGTCAGCTGTCTGGATGACGCTGCGTGAGAGTCGATCGAGCTTCGAGATCGAGGGCGAGGCTGACAAAGCAGATCGCATCCAGCGGTTTGCCGGCGTTCTGGGCCGACGCACAGGGCAAGATGACCTACCCCTGACGGAAGCCGCTCTGGCCGAGTTGCAGTCCGAGATCTTGGGTCGCCCCACGTCGCTGCAGCAGTTCGGCATCCGCACCTCCCCGGTCTTTGTTGGCGAAGTCCACAGCCACCAGGAGATCGTGCATTACGTGGCCCCGCCGCCGGAGGACCTGCGGCCGATGCTCGCGGGCATTGCGACCTTCATCGAGAGGACAAAAGGCCAGTCGCCCGTGATGCGCTGCGCTGTGGCTGCGTTCGGCTTCGTGTACATCCATCCACTGGCGGACGGCAACGGCCGCGTGCACCGCTTCCTTATCAATGACTTGCTGCGCCGCGATGGCGTCGTAAAGGAGCCGGTCATTTTGCCGATCTCGTCGCACATCAACAGCGATGGCGCCGAGCGGCGCGCTTATGACCGCATCCTGGAGGTCATCTCCCGGCCGCTCATGCTCTCCCTGGCGGGGCGATACGAGTTCGGCGAGCGCATTGCCTACCCGGACGGCATCACCTCGAATCTGAAATTCACGGGGGATGCGAGCGCAAGGCATGTTTGGCGCCTGATGGACCTGAGCCCACATGTCGCGTACCTGGCTGGCGTGGTGGAGCGCACGATCAAAGAAGACATGCGCGAAGAGTCGCTCTACCTGCGCAATCACGCGCAGGCGCGCGCGGCGATCAAGGACATCATCGAGATGCCGGACGCGCAGATCAACCGGGTCATCCGATCGATCGGGGCCAACAAAGGTGTTCTGACCAATGTGTTGGCCAAGGAAATCCCGGCGCTCGAGAACGAGGGAGTTTGGGATGATGTCGTTGACGCGGTGAAGTTGGCCTTCCGGGACGCACCTGCCGAGGACATCACCGCCAAGTATCGACCGGCGCTGCGGCCGCGCTGATCCAATGCCCATCGGAAGGCTGCCGTCCCCGGCCTACTCCGTCGATGTCATTGCAGACGCCGGCAAAGGGCCTGACCCGCGCTGCTGCACTGTGGTGCACTTTCGCGCACAATTTACCGCATGAAAACCGCCGCCCTGCTCGTGCTTGCATGCAGGCCGCCACCGCCGGCGTGAAGGACCCACGCCCGGCGTTGCTGCGCCTGGACATGCAGGCGGGCCACGGTGTGGGCAGCACGCTGAACCAGCGCCAGGCGCTGAGCGCCGACATTCAGTCGTTTCTGCTTTGGCAGATGGGCAAGACGAAGCTGAAGGACTGAGTGATCGCCACCTGGAAATGGCGTCACGCAGATCCGAAATCGCACATCTGATCGGCGGTCGGCAGCGCTGCCGGGTATGCTCCAGGTCAGCCCCTCCAGCCGCGGAGGGCCTCGCACTGGTCCAACTCAGTCCTTGCGAACCGATTGGTGCAAGCCTTCTTTCACCTTGTGGTCCGGAACATCGGATCCGCCGCCCTGTCGTGGCGCCGGGTCGGCCCCCTTGTTCTGGTTGGGCTGTTGTTTCTTCTCCGGAGCCGGCTTGCCGCTCGGCAGGTTGCTGTCGCGAGCGTCCACCTTACGGGC
Source organism: Burkholderiales bacterium (assembly GCA_038221635.1). Classification (GTDB taxonomy): domain Bacteria; phylum Pseudomonadota; class Gammaproteobacteria; order Burkholderiales; family Burkholderiaceae_C; genus Ideonella_A. The sequence continues at coordinate 1,742 of JBBRID010000330.1, read as the reverse complement.
GGATTCCTTGGACGAGCCTTTGTCCTGTTCATCGTTCATTGTCGACCTCCTGTGATTTCGTAATCGGCACACCCGCGTGGAATGCGGTCAGCAATCAGCGTAGTCTCATCGGCTAGATCGGCCAACCGACGAGCAGCGCATAGTGACGTCGGCGCTTTCCTACTGCGTCTGACTCGAGGCGGGGGGAACTGCGGCTTGGCGCTGTTGCTGGCCGTTGTCGGCAGCCGCGCCAAGCCTCAGGATGGCGGACCACAACTTGAACTCGAGTATCGCGAGCGCATGGGCGCTTCGAAAAGACGCTATTGAGGACGCACGACCGCATTGCCGGCCGGGTGAGGGCAGGGTGATTCGGTGATCGGCGAATCTTCACATCAGGGACTGGCTGCATGCGCAGCCCTGTGCTGCCGACCTCGCAGCGGTGCTACAGCTTCGGGATCGGAATCCGGCTGATCATCAGCGACCCTGAGATCGCAAACAACAGCACCAGCGGATGCAGCGTCAGGCCGCCGATCAGCACCGCGCCGAACCAGAGCTGGTCGCCTAGCGCGCCGAACCATGCGGCGATCGCGAGCATCAGCACCAGCAGGATCGACGTCGGGATCGGCGTGCCTTCGAAATGGCTGACCTTGCCAGTTTCATCGGACAGCACCTCGGCGGTCACGTTGTAACGCGCCAGCCGCGAGACGCCGCACGCAACGAAGATGACCAGCACGATGCGGTCGTAGAAGCCCTGCATGCCACAGCCGTACGCGATGATCGCCGGTGCGACGCCGAACGAGATCACGTCGGCCAGCGAATCGAGTTCGCGCCCGAGCGACGAACTCTTGTTGCGCCAACGTGCGACCCGGCCGTCGATGACGTCGAAGATCAGCGCCGCGAGCACCAGCCCGCAGGCGAAGAAGATGTGCTGCACGTCACGGCTGTCGAGGTAGCTCATTACCGAGAAAAGCGCACCGGTACCGCAGACCGCATTCGCGAGCGTGAACCAATCGGCCAGGTGGAATTCCCGGATCATCGAGAACGCTTTTCTCTGCGGCGTGCTGGTGGTCGTCATGGCGGTGCGAAGTTCATAAGTGTTCGTTAGAGCCGGTCGACGACGGCAGGTTCAGCGCGTAGCAGAAGCGCTCCGCTGCGAGTACCAGCTGGCGCTCGCAGCGTCGGCCGACCGACGCACTGTAACGCGCCCGCACGAGCACGATTGAGGAGTCAGGAGCGCCTTTGCGCGCGATTCCGAGCCAGGGCGACGCTCTTCCGCAAGGTCGATGAGCCTTTGCAGCGTGAAATCCCGCGTTACCTTGGGAATGCGCCATTTGGCGCAGTCACACGTCCATCATCCCGAGCACTGCGACCCATGAACCCACGTCCCTTTCCGAATCGTGACCGTCTCGCCGCCCTGATGGCGGCCGTGGCCCTTGCCGCCTGCGGCGGCTTTGGCGATGATGCTGCCGACACCTCTCTGGCCGCGGCACCGGCACCGGCACCTTCTCCAGCACCGGCGCCCACGCCCACGCCCGCGCCGACGCCGACGCCGACGCCGACGCCGACGCCTGCACCGGCCCCCGCACCGGCCCCCACGCCTGCGCCGACTCCTGCGCCCACCCCCGCGCCAGCTCCGACTCCCGCGCCGGCTCCAGCCCCCGCACCGGCTCCTGCGCCCGCTCCAGCCCCCGCGCCGGCTCCAGCCCCGGCTCCAGCGCCCACGCCGGCGCCCGCGCCCGCCCCGACACCCGCTCCTGCGCCCG
>JBBRID010000329.1:0-4795 GCA_038221635.1 Burkholderiales bacterium | reverse complement strand
TAGGCGCGGCCTGCAATCGGGCCCGAATGCGCATAACCGGCATGCGGGACGATCAACAGCTTGGGCGGCGTGTCCGATTGCTCGTCTGGCGGGCAGATCAGGCAATGCTCGAGCTGGGCCAGCAGGCTCGCGCGGTCGGCGGGATAGAAGATGCCGGCCACGGCGGCCGGTCGAACTGCAGACATGGGACGAACCTCCTTCCAGTGCGGAGCGCCGCGTTGTGCAGCACGGGAACCACTGCACCAGCCTCCACATGAGTCCGGTGAAGGATTTATCAACCCGCTGCGTCCACGCGGCTCATCGCTGATGCGCGAGGCCGCGTTCGCGCCGGCGGCCCCGGGGTGGCCCAATGCGACCGCAGGCTGCTCGGATTGGCGCCGCCGGGCTGAAGCGCCCGACCGGCAGTGGCAGCGGATGATCGTTGCCAGGCCTTCTGTGAGGTCGGCTTCAACGCCGCTGGTATTGCTGATCGCCGAACAAGGCTTGACGCGCCCGGTCGTCGGTCAGCGGCTTGCGCCGATCGGCCAGCACCTCGACGCCACGCTTGACCGCCGGGCGACCGGCGATCTCGTCGAACCAGCCCTTCAGGTTGGGGTGATCGTTCCAGTCGATCCCCTGATTTTTCCATGACCGCAGCCAGGGGAAGACCGCGATGTCGGCAATCGAGTACTCGGCACCGGACAGGTAGCCGTGGCGCGCCACTTGCCTGTCCATCACGCCGTACAGGCGTCTGGCCTCGTTGCTGTAGCGTTCGATCGCGTAGTCGATCTTCTGCGGCGCGTAGATGCGGAAATGGTGAGCCTGCCCGAGCATCGGTCCGACCCCCGCCATCTGGAACATCAGCCACTGCAGCACGTCGTAGCGCTGGCGAATCGGCTCGGGCAGGAATCGCCCGGCCTTGGCGGCCAGGTAGAGCAGGATGGCGCCCGATTCGAACAGCGAGATGGGCTCGCCGTCGGGCCCGTCCGGGTCGACGATCGCCGGGATCTTGTGATTCGGATTGATGGCGAGAAATTCAGCCTTGAACTGGTCGCCGGCGCCGATGTCGACGCCATGCACGCGGTAAGGCAGGCCGCATTCCTCGAGCATGATGTGGACCTTGTGGCCATTCGGCGTGGCCCACGAATACACTTCGATCATTTCCGGGTCTCCAGGCGAATGCTTGTTGACCCGCCGACTCTAGTCCATTCCGCATCCAGCATGCTCGACGCGATCAGACGAATCTTCTCCAGCAAGCCGGCCGGCCCGGATTGGCGCGTCGAATCGGGCTGGGCAAAAGCGCAGGGCTTCGCATTCAAGCAGGTGTCCGAGTCAGCGGGTTTCGCGATCGACGGCAAGTTTGGCGATCTGCCGTGGCGCCTTGAGTGGGGTCCGCCGCAACGCCGCTATGTCACTACCCGCGAACTTCGCATGCGGATGGAACTGAGTCTGCACCAGGATCCGTCGATGATGGTGCTCAGTCGCAGCCTGCTCGATCTGCTCGAGCAGGAAACCTTCGACGATTTCACCCAAGGCACGCAAACCTATGTCGGCAGCTCGGTCCCCGAAGAAATGCGCTGGCTGGCGATGTGGCCGCGCGCCGCGCTGAGTGGACAACGCGAGGTGCGCCAGCATTTCGCCGCGCTGGGCGTCGTGCCGGATGTAGCCGGCTCCTGGCTGGAGGGCCCGCTCGCCACCCAGCTGATGGCGGCACTGTCAGGCCTGCTGCGCGCCGAGCCACCGTTCATGCTGATGTGCCACCGCGGACGCCTTTATCTGCGCATGGAACTCCCCGAAGCCGGGGCAACCGATCTTGCTGAAGCCGTGGCGATCTTTGCCGTGGCGGCACAGCAGATTCTGCGGCTCGAAGGTCGCGGGTCGGAAGCCGCTGAATGGTCTACTTCGGCGCTGGCATCGTGGCGGGGGCTCGGCGCGGCCCGGTAAAAGCGTCGCCAGGCGCTGATTCGGCCAGACTTGCTCAGGCGCCGCGCTGCGCCACTTGCCAGCCCATCTCGGCCAACGGTCGAGCACCGGCCGCAGCCTGCTTGGCCTCACTGCTGGACGCCGTGCCGTCGACCACCCGCTTGGCGATGCCCTGGAGAATGCCGGTCAGGCGAAACAGGTTGTAGGCCATGTAGAACGTCCAGTCGGCCAGTACCGCGTCGATGTCGTTGCCCGGCTGGGTGCGGCCGGTCCGTTCGCAATAGCGGCGGATGTAGGTCGTTTCGTCGGGAATGCCAAGTGCTTTCAGGTCGAGGCCGCCGATGCCACGGAAGGCGCTGGCCGGTATGTGCCACGACATGCAGTGGTAGCTGAAATCGGCCAGCGGATGACCGATCGTCGACAACTCCCAGTCGAGCACAGCAATCACTCGGGGCTCGGTCGGATGAAACACCAGGTTGTCGAGCCGGAAATCGCCGTGCACGACGCTGGCTTGGGCCCCGTCGCGCGCACCGGCAGGGATGTTGGCTGGCAGCCATTGCATCAACTCGTTCATCTCCGGAATCGGCTCGGTTTCCGAGGCCAGGTATTGCTTGCTCCAGCGACCGATCTGGCGTTCGAAATAGTTGCCCGGCTTGCCGAACCCGTCGAGCCCGCACGCTTGTACGTCGACGCGATGCAAGGCGGCAATCACACGGTTCATGGCATCGTAGGTTGCCGAGCGCCCGGCCTCGTCGAGATCGGGCAGCGACTGATCCCACAATATCCGGCCCTCGACGAACTCCATCAGATAGAAGGCACGACCGATCACCGACTCGTCCTCGCACAGCAGCAACATGCGCGGCACCGGCACCTCACTGCCGCCGAGTGCCTGCATGACCCGGAACTCCCGCTCGATCGCATGGGCGGAGGGCAGCAATTTTGCGGACGGGCCAGGCTTGGTCCGCATCACCAAGGTCTGGTTCGTCGTGCGCAGCTTGTAGGTCGGATTCGACTGGCCGCCTTTGAACTGTTCGATCTGCAAAGGTCCGGCGAAGCCTTGCAGGTTGCGTTCGAGATAGCCCGTCAGTACAGCGATGTCTATCGCGTGCTGGTCGGAGAGTGGCTTCGTTCCGGTTTGGGCTTTCATGCGCTCAAGTCTCCCCATGGGTGGGTCCAGTCGCCGAACTCGGTGGCTGAAGCCTGGAAAAAAATTGTCATCCCTGTTGCTCGGCGATCGCCAGCAGTTTTTCCTTCGACAACACGACCAGCCGGGTCGACTCGATGCGCACCGCGCCATCGCGCTCGAAACCTTTCAGTTCCTGGTTCACCCGCTGGCGTGATGCGCCGAGCAGCTGCGCGATGTCTTCTTGCGCCAGAGCCAGACCGATTCGCGTCTCTTCGCCCTGCTGCGTGCCGTAACTGCGGGCCAGAAACAGCAACTGCTTGGCCAATCGCGATGCCAACGGCTTGGTGCTGAGATCCTCGATGGCATCGAACATCATGCGAAGGCGGCGGCAATTCAGGCGCAACAAGGCGTCGTACAACTCGACGTGGTTGGCCAGCAGGTGATGAAAATCCGCCTTTCGAACTGCCAGCAGCGTGGTGTCGCCGTGGGAATTCGAATCGTGGGTTCTTGGCAGGCCGTCGAACAGTGCGATGTCGCCGAACCAGATGCCAGGTTCGACATAGGTCAGGGCGATCTGCTTGCCTGACAGCGATACCGAGCTGACGCGTACCGCGCCCTTGGCCACACCGCACCAATCGGTGGCCATACCGCCTCGGGTGGACAGCAAGGCGCCGTCCGCCACGCGGCGCACGGTTGCTCGCGACAGGACGTCGTTGCGCAGCGGCAAGGAAAGTTTCGAGAACCAAATGCCGGATTCGATATTTCGGCGCTCGGTGGCCGTGAGGACGCTGGAATTCATGCTCGGTCTCTGACGTGACAGCCGCAGCTGGGACTACCCCCGCATTGTGTGCTGCCCGTCCCTATGCCCCGAATGGCCTTGTTTTTCCCATTCCCAATACGCGGCGTTTCACGGCCCGTACGCCCTCTGACACCGTGTATCTTCATGTTAGAGTCATCTGAACTGATCTTGCGATTGCGCATGCGCCGACTCGTACCCGCCACCCTTGTTGGTTCTTTGCTGCTTTTTGCAGGGCATAGCGCCATGGCGCTGGGCATGGGGCAGGTGCGCACCTCCAGCAAGCTGGGTGATCCGCTTGAATTTTCGGTTGCGTTGACGGGCCAGGCGGGCGAGGCGATCGCCGAAGACTGCATCGCTGCCGATGTCTTCTCCGGGTCCTCCCGAGTCCCCGACAACATGGTGCGCCTGCGGATCGACCGCTCACCCAGCGGCTTGGCAACCATGCTGCGAGTCACCACCGGAACACGCATCGATGAGCCGCTGGCTCGAGTCGAGCTGGCTTTTACCTGCGGCACCTCGTTGAAGCGCAGCTATGTCGTCTTCATCGATCCGCCGGTGCTGGATTTGGCCCAGGCCGGTAGCGAACCGACGGTTGTGAGTGCCGCCACCCCACGCCCGCCGCCGCGTGTACGTTCGACACCCAGTCGGCCGCGTTCCAGCCGGTCGGCTTCTTCCCGCTCGACCCGGGAATCGCGCCGTCCCGCAGACTCGCGAAGCAGCTCGGCTGGTTCGTCGGCGGCCGCGCCGCGTCAGCAGCGGGCTTCAGTCTCAAGGGCGGCTCGCCAGGCCCGTGCAGCGGCTGCCGAACAGCAAGCCGGCAGTTCGAGCTTGAAGCTCGAATCGGCGCCGCCAAACGTGGCGGGTGCTCCGGTCAATGTGCGGCCACCACAGTCCGGCGCCAGTCAGGCCCTGGCGAATGCAACGGCTGTTGCGGCAAGTGCTGCCCTGGCCAGCACGGTGGGTGGTGC
>JBBRID010000328.1:0-4819 GCA_038221635.1 Burkholderiales bacterium | reverse complement strand
GTTTGTCGGCGTAGGTGGTCATGGCTCAGGGCTCCGTTGCGAGAATCAATGAGACGCAGCTGCGGCCGGGTCGACCATAGGGAATGCCGCCAAATCCGCAGGCCGCGCCGATGCTGGCCCCCTTGATCTGGCGCGGGCCGCCCTCACCGCGCAGTTGCCTGACCGACTCGACAAGCGGCATGAAACCACCGTTCGCTCCACCAGGTTGCCCGCCGGACAACTGGCCGCCGTCGGTAGACATCGGGAAGTCGCCGTCGAAGTGCAGATTGCGTTCCTCGATGAATGAGCCACCTTCACCTTTCTTGCAGAACCCGTAGTCCTCCACCGTCATCATCGAGATGAACGGGTAGTCGTCGTACGGTTGCAGGAAGTCCAGGTCCTTGTGTTTCACGCCGGCCATCACCATCGCTTGCGGAGCAGCCTGCGAAAACCCGGTGGTCGTGATGTCGGGCAGGCTGCGTGAGCCCTGATAAAAATTGTTGGACTCGCCGAAACCACGCAGGTAGACGGGCCGGTCCGTCAGCGTGCGAGCGGTCTTGGCCGACGTCACGATGTAGGCCAGGCCCCCGTTGACGATCGGCACGCAATCGAGCAGGCGGATCGGATCCGACAACAGCCGCGAGTTCATGTATTCGTCAAGCGTGAACGGTGTGCGGTAAATCGCATCTGGGTTGAGCGAGGCATGAAAACGATTGGACACTGCAATCTTGCCCATTTGTTCGAACTTCAGCTTGTATTGGTGCATGTAGCGCGTCAACACCAGTGCGAACTGCGCAGTCGCTCCCATCAAGCCGAACGGCCCCTGAAAGTCCCAGTAGACACCGCGCGTGCGCTCCGGCGACAACGGCAACCCTGGCGCTATCGAGGGCATGTTCAGCGGCGTGTCCGCGCCGACTACCAGCACCCGGTCGACGATGCCCGAATGGATCATCGCCGCAGCGCGGATCAGCATGGCTGCGGCCGATGCGCCGCCCTGGTCACCGCGGATCAACACCTGTGGGCTGATGCCGAGGTTCTCCGCGGTGGCGGCCGACCAGTTGACGGTGTGGGCGACCTCGGCGTGCGAGACACCGAGACCCTGGCCGTTGAAATCGTTCTTCGACATGCCGGCCTGCTGCAGCGCGAGTTCCGCGGCCCAGGCGATGTAGTCGTCGACGGTTCGCACCGGTTCGCCTGGCTTGGCTCTGCTGTAGGGTGTTCGGCCGCAGCCGACGATCGCAACTTCACCTCTCATGTCAGCACCGCCCGCCGTTCCGAAGGTGCTGACAGCTCCCTTGGGGGGCAGCGAACGCAGTGAGCGTGGGGGTTTCCATTCTTGGTTCCTTGATGTCGTGTTGTCTCGTTTGAATCGTTGTTCGATGCGCGCATCCGATTTGCAAATCTTGCAGCCCGAACAGGCATCCGGCCAGTTTCAATTTCGAATGTTCAATATTCACCGGCCGAATAGCAGCTAAGATTTGCGCCCTCAACTGACCGCTTTCCAACTGTCTGCCGATCACCGATGGATTTGCGTTCTCTCGATCTGAACCTGCTGCTGGTGTTCGATGCGGTATACCAGGAGCGCAGCATTTCAAAGGCTGCCGTCGTGCTGCACCTGTCGCAGCCGGCAGTCAGCAATGCATTGGCGCGTCTGCGCGGCCGGCTCGAAGATCCGCTGTTCGAACGCAATGCGCACGGCGTGTCGCCCACGCCCCGGGCGAAGGCGCTGATCGAGCCGATTCGACAGGCCTTGTCTATCCTCGAACGCGGCCTGCGGGTCGACGACCCTTTCGACTTCGCCAATTCCGACCGTGAATTCGTCATCGCGGTCGAGGATTACGGTGAAACCGTCATCCTGCCGCGGTTCGTAGATTGGCTGGCCCATGCCGCGCCAAAGGTGCGCATCAACATCCGCCCCGAGCCGAGCTCGCTGCTGACATCGGAACTGCGCGACGGCACAGTCGACTTGGCGCTCGATTATTTCCCGATGCGGCAAGACGGGTACGAGAGCAAATGCGTATTGACTGAAGGGCTGATCACGCTGGCTCGGCATGACCATCCAGGCGTCGGCGAACGCCTCGACCTGGACAGTTTTCTCGGACTCCGCCACGTGGCACTCGCGCCGCGCACACGGACCATCCCGATGATCGACCTCGCGCTGTCCAAGCGCGGACTGAAGCGAACCATCTCGGTGACGGTTCCGCATTTCATGTCGATGCCGGTGATGGTTCAACACTCGGACATGATCTGCACGCTGCCAAAGCGCATGGCCAGGTTGTATGCCGACCACTTCCACTTGACCGCGCACCTGGTGCCGCTGCGCGTGCCGGAGTTTCCGGTCTACCTGATCTGGCACGCCGCACACGACAGCGACGCGGGCCATCGCTGGTTGCGCCAGCACCTGATCCAGTTCTCCGAGCGGCTTTGACTCGTGGCGTTGGCCGAGCCTGCAGGGCCGCGGTTCGACGCTATTCATCGAATCAATATGGCTGCTCACCAGAATCCATTGGACGATGGCTCGATGGCTTGCCTAGACTGGACGCAAAGCATCGACTGGAGGAGCAACCATTGCAACACGCCACACCTGATGTGCAGACCCTGCACAAGGCAGCAATGAAGGACGTTTCATTCGACTGGCAGGATCCCCTGCTGCTCGAGGATCTGCTGTCACCCGAAGAGCGGATGATCCGCGATGCCGCGCGCGACTATGCGCAGAATTGCCTGATGCCGAGAATTCTCACCGCGCATCGGCACGAGACCTTCGACATCGAAGTGATGAAGGAGATGGCCGAACTCGGTTTCCTGGGCGCGACGATCGAAGGTTTCGGTTGTGCCGGCATCAGCTATGTCGGCTACGGACTGATCGCGCGCGAGCTCGAGCGGGTCGACACCAGCTTCCGCTCCGCGCTGGGCGTGCAGACCACCCTCAGCATGATGCCGATCTACCTGTTCGGCAGCCAGAAGCAGCGCGAGCGCTATCTGCCGGCGATGGCCCGCGCCGACCAGCTCGGCTGCTTTGGCTTGACCGAGCCCGATCACGGATCGGACCCGGGCAGCATGAATACCCGGGCGCGAAGCGTCGACGGTGGCTATCGCCTCTCTGGCACCAAGACCTGGATCACGCATGCGCCGATTGCCGATCTGATGATCGTGTGGGCCAAGGACGACAGCGGAAAGGTTGGTGGCTTCATCCTGGAACGGGGCATGCCCGGCCTTGCCACCAGCAAGATCGAAGGCAAGTTTTCGGTTCGCGCTTCGCCGACCGGAATGATTCTGATGGACGATGTATTCGTCCCGCACGACCAGCGCCTGCCCGAAGCCCGCGGCATCGCAGCACCCTTTGCCTGTCTGAACAATGCGCGCTTCGGTATCTGTTGGGGCGCCATGGGAGCGGCGGAATTCTGCTGGCATGCGGCACGTCAATATGCGATGGATCGCAAGCAGTTCGGCCGTCCACTCGCTGCCAACCAGCTGGTGCAGAAGAAGCTGGCCGACATGCAGACCGACATCACGCTCGGCCTGCACGCCTGCCTGCATCTGAGCCGCCTGCGCGACCTCGGACGGGCCAGCCCCGAAATGGTGTCGCTGCTGAAGCGCAACAATGCCGGACGTGCGCTCGACATCGCCCGCCAGTCGCGCGACATCCACGGCGGCAATGGCATCTCCGACGAATACCACGTGATCCGCCACCTGCTCAATCTGGAAACCGTCAACACGCTCGAAGGCACGCACGATATTCATGCGCTCGTGCTCGGCCGAGCCCAGACGGGCATTGCTGCTTTCAACGGATGAATCGAATGACGCTGACGGAACAGTCACGACGCGAGGCCATCACTGGCCTGATCAGCCCACGCTCGATCGCCATCATTGGTGCATCGGCGGATTTCAGCAAGATCAACGGCCGGCCATTTAAACACCTGCTCGACAAGGGCTACACCGGCCGAATTCTGCCGGTCAATCCCAAATACCGGGAGATTGCCGGCTTGCCGTGTTACTCCTCGATCGAGCAGTTGCCCGAAGCCGCGGATCTGGCAATCGTCGCCGTCCCGGCGCGTGAAGTCGTCACCAGCATCCAGGCGCTGGGCCGGCGCGGCGTGCGGGCGGCCGTGATCTTCAGCTCCGGTTTTGGCGAGATGGGCGAAGCGGGCAAGGCGCTCGAGTCTTCGTTGATCGACCAGGCCCGCGAATCCGGCGTGGTGTTGTGTGGACCGAACTGCCTTGGCTTCATCAACGCGTTCGAGAATGTCTACGCCACCTTCAGCCAGTACGCCGATGGTGAAACCGGTGCCGGACCGATTGCCTTCGTCACCCAGTCGGGTGCATTCGGCACGGCAATCGCCGCACTGGCGCGTCAGCGCGGCTTGGGCCTGGGCTATTTCATCAATACCGGCAACCAGGCCGATCTGGCATTCAGTGAACTGATGATGGCGGTGATCGAGGATCCGCGGATCCGCGTCGCTGCGGGTTACCTCGAGGGGCTGAGTGACGGCGCGGCGCTGGTGCGACTCGCCAGACGCTGCCAGGACCTGGGCAAACCGCTGGTCATCACGAAGGTCGGCCGCAAGGCATCCGGCGCACGGGCAGCCGCTTCGCACACGGGCGCGTTGGCAGTCGAGGATGACGTCTTCGACGCGGTGATCCGCCAATACGGCGTTTTGCGCGCGCGAAATGAAGAGCAGATGCTCGACATGCTCGAAGCTTTGGTACAGCCGCGTATTGCCCGCGGCAATGGCTTGGGGATTGCGACCCAGTCGGGCGGCGCCGGCGTGATGATGGCGGATCGTGCGGAGGAGATGGGCCTGACGGTGCCCGAGTTGAGCGCCGCCACACAGACCCGCCT
>JBBRID010000327.1:0-4824 GCA_038221635.1 Burkholderiales bacterium | reverse complement strand
CTTGTGTTGCGGCCGCACGCTGCTGGCGGCCGGGTTGGCAGACGCCGCCAAGGCGCGTGCCAATCAACTGCTGGACGCACTGTTGCCGCTGGTCGACGCCGGCCTCTGCGTGGTCGGCCTGGAGCCCTCGTGCCTGTTGACGATGCGCGACGAAATGATGGTGATGGGCCTGGGGGAGCGTGCCGAGCGGCTGGCGGCCAAGGCCTTGCTGCTGGAGGAATTTCTTGCTCTGGAAGCCGATGCAGGCCGATTCGCACCGGCGTTTGTTCCCGCCAGCAAGCCGATTCTGGTTCACGGCCATTGCCACCAGAAGGCATTCGGCGCGATGCCTGCCGTCATGAAAGTCCTCGGCCTGATCCCGCAAGCCGAAATTCGCACCATCGAAACGTCGTGCTGCGGCATGGCCGGCAGTTTCGGTTATGAAGCCAGCCACCACGACGTATCGATGCAGATGGCCGAACTCAGCCTGCTGCCGGCTGTCCGTTCGGCAGGCGACGCCATCATCGTCGCAGACGGTACCAGTTGCCGCCATCAGATCGCCGATGGCGCGCAGCGCGAGGCGCTGCACGTGGCGCGGGTGCTGGCGATGCACCTGCAGCGCGAGCCTTCGACGACCGGCTGAAGGCGGGGGCGCTCGACCGAGGCCCAAGGCAACGCTGAACGAGTCCCCGCGCCGGTCACACGCCCGAACTGTCTCGGTTTTGCAGTCCTTTTCGAGGGCTTGCGGACTCGATCGACCCATAAGCTATCAAGGAAGTGTCGGTGTCTGCCGATAACCCTGCGACGTCCGTTTTCTGGCCACGCCTGAGGTGGCAGAAACCGGGAGTCGATATAGAGCCATACGACCAAACGCAGCGAACGATCGAAAACCAAAGACCGGGCAAAACAAATTGACGGGGTCGACAAACCAATCCAGTGTCCAGAACTGGCTGCAGGACCATGGCGAAAGCTCTGGTTTGGTGGCCGGCGGGCTGGCCATCGCCTGCGAAGACGGCGCAACGCCAAAGACCATTGCTGAATGGCCCGCGGCAGGTGGAATGACCGCCCCGTTGACCGCGGCGGCGCAAGCGGCAGCGGGTGCCAGGCCGGTCGTCGCCGCCCCGGCAGCCGATCTGGCCAGCCAACCCCCCATCAATCCTCGGCAAAAACGCCTGCTGTCGATGCCCCTGCTCTCCGGTGAGCGCACCACCGGGGCGGCTGCCCTGCCAGTCGACACCCGCGACGGCAAGGCTGTCGACTCCGCGCTCGAGAACCTGAAGATTGCCAGTGCAGGCATTGGCGACAACCTCGGTTCGGTCGGCGCGGCAAGCAGGGTCGGCAGCGAAGCCGGCTTGGTGCTGCAGTTGCAGGACAGCTTCCTGCGCCACGCCAGCCTCGCCGAAGGGGCGATCGCACTGGTCAATGAACTAGCATCGGTGCTGCGCTGCGAACGGGTCACGCTGGGCCTCGTCGATGGCCGTGACATCGATGTGGTCGCGATCTCGAACAGCGCGGAATTCAAACCTCAGCAGGACCTGCTGCGGCAGATCGCGGCTGCGATGCAGGAAGCCGTCGATCAGAGCAGCCGGATGGTCTATCCAGCGGCCCCCGATGAACCGATTCGAATCGTGCTGGCGCACGCCGATCTGCACGAACACGGTGGCCATGCAATTGCCAGCGTCGTGCTGGCAAGCGGCGGCAAGGCGATCGGCGCGCTGCTTGCACAATGGCGCAGCGGTGCACCGCCCGAGCAGTCGTGCCTCGACCTGCTCGACAGCGCGGCCTGCGCACTCGGCCCGCTGGTCGCATTGCGCCACCGCGTCGAACGGCCCTGGTCAGCGCGTGGCACCGAACTGCTGGCAACAGCCTGGCAGCGCCTGACGCGGCGGCGCGATCCGATTCCAAAGGCGCTCGCGCTGGCACTGCTGACGGCCGTGATGGCCGCATTGTTCATTCCGGTCACGTATCGCGTCGGAGCGCCAGCAAGAATCGAAGGCGCGGTGCAACGCGTCGTCGCGGCGCCGCTCGATGGCTATCTGGCCAAAGCCCATGTGCGGCCCGGTGACTCGGTGCGTGCCGGCGATCTGCTGATCGAACTGGCTGACCAGGATCTGCTGCTCGAGCAGCGTCGCTGGGAAGGCGCGCTGGCCCAGCATGAAAACGGCTACGCAGCCGCCCTCGCCCGCTCCGATCGGGCCCAATTCGTGATCACCCAGGGCAAGGCCGGCGAAGCCCGCGCGCAGCTCGAGCTGGTTCGCCAGCAGTTGTCGCGAACCCGACTGCTGGCCCCGATCGACGGCATCGTCATCAAGGGCGATCTGAGTCAGGGTCTGGGTGCGCCGGTGCAGCGGGGTGATTCACTGATAACGCTCGCGCCGGCCGAGCGCTATCGGCTGATCGTCAACGTCGACGAACGCGACATTGCCGGCGTCGCGCCAGGACAGCGCGGTCAAATGGCGCTGGCGTCGTCGCCATCCGATCCGCTAGCCTTCGTTGTCGAACGCGTCACCCCGGTTGCCGCAATCCAGGACGGCCGCAACACCTTCGAGGTCGAGGCCCGCCTGCTTGCCGCGGCGCCGTTGCTGAGGCCGGGCCTGCAAGGCATTGCCAAGATCGAGGCCGGCGACCGCTCGACTGCCTGGATCTGGACCCACCGAGGCATCGACTGGTTGCGCCTGACCCTCTGGTCGTTCCTGCCATAGGTCGGTCTGCATATGACGGCCTCTTTGTTCAGCGTCCAGTGGTACCGCGTGGCGGCACTGCGGCCACGGTTGCGAGCGCAGGTTCGCGTTCAGCGGCAACAGTGGCGGGATCAATGCTGGTACCTGTTGTCGGATGCGGCAACCGGGCGTCAACATCGGATCAACCAGCCCTCTTACCAGTTCATCGGACGTTGCGACGGCCGGCACACGGCAAACGAGATCTGGAATGCGCTGCTCGTGGCAGATCCCGATGCTGCGCCGTCACAAGACGAAGTGCTCGGTCTGCTCGGTCAGCTCAATGAGCTGGAACTGCTGCAGTCAGACCGCAGCGCCAGCACCGAAACACTGCTGCAGCGCCGCGATTCGCGACGCAAGCGGCGGCGCGGCGAAATGCTCAATCCCTTTTCGTTTCGCCTGCCGCTGGGCGATCCGAGCAGACTTCTGGATCACCTCGAACCCCTTGGCCGCCTGCTGTTCACACCGGCGGCGTTTGCGCTGTGGTTGCTGGCGATGCTCGCAGCTGTGTTGTTCGCAGCGATGGAGTGGCCCGCGCTGCGCATTCACGGCGCGCAGCTGACATTCAACGGCAGCAGCTTGATGGTGGCAGCGCTGATCTATCCGCTGATGAAATTCCTGCACGAGCTGGCCCACGCGATGGCAGTGCGGCGGTGGGGCGGTGAAGTGCACGAGGCGGGCATCGGCCTGTTGTTCCTGATTCCGGCGCCATATGTCGACGCATCGGCCGCAACGGCATTCAGGCGCCGGACACAACGCGCCGCGGTTGGTGCGGCAGGGGTAATTGTCGAGTCGAGCCTGGCTGCGATCGGGCTGACGCTGTGGATGCTGACACAAGCCGGCACGGTCCACGATCTGGCATTTGCCGTGATGTTGATGGGCAGCGTCTCCACCGTGTTGTTCAACGGCAATCCGTTGCTTCGCTTCGACGCCTACCATGTGATGTGTGACCTGTTCGACGTGCCGAACCTGGCCGCGCGCAGTGGCGCCTGGTGGAGCCATCACCTCAGTCGCTGGCTGCTCGGCGGCCGTTCGGATCGCCCGTCGCACGCCGCCAGCGAACGCAAATGGCTGTGGTCCTATGCGCCGCTGTCGTTGCTCTACCGCATCGTGTTGTCGGCAACGCTGGTGTTCTGGTTGGGCGGACACTGGTTGCTGCTCGGCTTGATCGCCCTCGTCTACGTCGTCCTCACTGTCATTGCGCAGCCCTTGCTGAGGTGGTCGCGCCACGCTTTGTCGTCGGCGCAGCCCGGCGCCGCCCTGTCGCGAATGCGCATGCGCCTGACCCTGCTCGCGGTGTTCTCGGCGCTGCTTCTGTTCGCCGTGCCCCTGCCGTTTTCGACCATCGCACCAGCGGTGGTCTGGTTGCCGGAGCAGGCACAGGTGCGGCCGGAAGTGGAAGGTTTCATCGCCGAGCTGCCGGTGCTCGATGGTGCACAGGTCGAAACCGGTCAGCTGTTGGTCCGACTGGAGAATCACGAGCTTGGCGCCCAGCGCGAACAGCTCGCCAGTCGTCTCGAAGGCCTGCGGGTCGAAGAATTCCTGCAGATGTTGCGCGACCCGAATGCCGCGCAGCACCAGTTGCTCGAGATCGACCGTCTGCAAGCCGAAATCGATCGCCTCGATCAACGCATCGCGAACCTGCAGGTCCGCGCCGCCAGCGCTGGTCGACTGGTCATGCCGAAACAGGCCGACCTGATCGGCAGTTTTGTCCGCCAGGGAAAGACCATCGGACATGTGCTGGCGCGTGACGATGTGCGGGTCCGTGCAGCGGTCGCCGAGCACGATGCATTTCTGGTGCGCCATCGCTTTCGCGACGCCGAGGTGCGGCTCGCCGATGCGCCGGGTCAGGTCTTGCAGGCCAGGCGCAGCGGCGACATGCCAGCTGGCACATACCAGCTGCCCAGCGCGGCATTGAGTACCCACGGGGGCGGGCCCTACGCAACCGATCCAGCTGCGAAGGACGAGTTGCGCAGCATCGAGCCAGTCTTCACGGTCGACCTGACCTTGGAGGGCAATCCCTTGCAACGCGTCGGTGGCCGCGCCTGGGTGCGCTTCGATCATGGCAGCGAACCACTGGCCATGCAGGCCTGGCGGCACGCCTCGCAATTGTTCCTGCGCCATTTCG
>JBBRID010000326.1:0-4832 GCA_038221635.1 Burkholderiales bacterium | reverse complement strand
CCGCTTCGATGATTTCCTGCGCTGCGCCGCGATCGGAGGCGCCGGCAAATGCAGCCCAGCCTGTCTTCGCAGCGATGTACGTCAACATGATCGCAGCGGCGGCGAACAGCAGCGCCATCAAGACATGAACCAACCGGTAGGCCGTCAGCACGAATTTCATCGGTTACCTCCATGCAGCGGACGTTGCTGACGCGCCCGATCGGCGGCCTGCGGGAACAGCGATCGTTGAGCGTGCCCTGCCAGACGGCCATCGGTGGGTAGAGCACGCGCAGCCGGGATTGTCCTACGCGGCGGTCCCACCATAAATCACCGATCAGTGTATACAGTTTTACGCAGATCCAGAATGGCCGTGGGAGCGGTCAACTTCCCCGATAGGTGCTGTAGCTCCAAGGGCTGACCAGCAACGGCACGTGGTAGTGGCCGGATGCGTCGGCAATCCCGAAGTCGAGTGGCACGACGTCCAGAAAAGCCGGCTCGGGCAGGTCGATACCGCGAGCCCGGAAGTACGCAGCCACCTCGAAGACAAGGCGGTAGCGGCCAGTTTTCATCGCATCGGCATCGAGCAAGGCGCCGCCATCGTTGCGCCCATCGGCATTCAAGGTGAGCGCCTCGAGGGTCTCGACGTGATCGCCGTTCAGGCGTTGCAGGCGCACCTTCATGCCCGCGGCAGGGCAACCATTCATCGTGTCCAGTACATGTGTGCTCAGATGTCCCACGGCAGGTCCTTGTCGTTGCTTCAGAAAGTTACGCCCAGAATCTGGTTTGCAGACCGGCACATAACTGTATACACTTTGGCTTGTCCAAGTCAACCTCAATCGACCGTGAACCCGCCATGCCATCGTCTCGACTGAAGATCATCGCTCCCACGGAATCGAAAGCGGCTGCTGACACCATCGGGTCTACCCAACGAATCGTCGATTCGATCACTGGCGCCATCGTCGAGCGGCGACTGATGCCCGGCACCAAGCTCGTCGAGCAGAAGATTGCCGACATCTTCAAGGTCTCGCGAACCATCGTGCGCCAGGCGTTGAATCAACTCAGCCGAGACCGGCTGGTGAACCTGGAGCCGGCGCGGGGCGCCTTCGTGGCGATGCCCAGCCTGGAGGAGGCGAGGCAGGTCTTCGAGATGCGCAACATGCTCGAGTCCGCGATGGTCAGCCAACTGTGCTCGCGCATCACTGATGGGCAGATCACTCAGCTGCACGCGCATCTGCGCGCCGAACGGCAGGCGGTCGCGCGCGGCGATGTGGCGTTGCGCACCCGGCTGCTGTCCGATTTCCATGTCGTGCTGGCGCAGCTGCTCAACAACACCGTGCTGGCTGAGGCAATGCAGGATCTGCTGAGCCGTTCGCAGTTGATTTCGCTGATGTATCAGTCGTCGCACTCGGCCGAGGAATCGCACCGGGAACATGAACAAGTCGTCGATGCCATCGAACGGCGCGATGCCCGCGCCGCTGCGCGGTTGATGACAGAGCACATCCACAGCGTCGAGCGGAACCTGCGAACCAATCCCGGCACCAGTGATCTCGACCAGATTCTGCAACCCGGAAAGTGAATCCCCGATGAGCCCGACACAGTTGAATCGCTACCCACGTGATCTGCGCGGCCATGGCCGCTGGCCGCCTGAGGCGCACTGGCCCGGCCAGGCTCGCGTCGCCGTGCAGTTCGTGCTGAACTACGAGGAAGGCAGCGAAAACTCCATCTTGCACGGCGACGCTGGAAGTGAACAGTTCCTGTCGGAGATGGCGAGCCCGCCGTCGCATCCTGCACGCTACCGGAGCATGGAAAGTGTTTATGAATACGGGTCCCGCGTGGGCGTCTGGCGCATCCTGCGCGAATTCGAGAAACGTGGCCTGCCGCTGACGATCTTCGGCGTTGGCATGGCGTTGCAGCGCTACCCGGAAGTGGCCCGCGCATTCGTCGAGCTCGGCCACGAGATTGCCTGCCATGGCTGGCGCTGGATCGACCACCAGTACATGGACGAAGCGACCGAACGCGAGCACATGCGCCTCGCCATGGCGGCCGTGCAGCAAACGACAGGCAGCCCGGCGCTCGGTTGGTATACCGGACGCGACAGCCCGAATACGCGCCGCCTGGTCGTTGACAACGGTGATTTCGAATACGACAGCGACTCCTACGGTGACGACCTGCCGTTCTGGCTGCAGGTCAAGAAATCGGACGGCTCGCGCGCGCCGCACCTCGTCGTGCCCTACACGCTGGACACCAACGACATGCGTTTCGGTCTGCCGCAGGGCTTCAGCCACGGCGACGAGTTCTTCCAGTACCTGCGCGATGCATTCGATGTGTTGTACGCCGAAGGCGAAGACCGCCCGAGCATGCTGAACATCGGCATGCATTGCCGGATTCTGGGTCGCCCGGCGCGCTTTCGTGCGCTGCAGCGCTTTCTCGATCACATCGAAAAACACGACCGGGTCTGGGTGGCGCGGCGCATCGAGATCGCACGCCACTGGAAGCAGAAGCATCCGTTCGATGCCGAGACGGCATTT
This sequence comes from Burkholderiales bacterium, assembly GCA_038221635.1. Taxonomy (GTDB): domain Bacteria; phylum Pseudomonadota; class Gammaproteobacteria; order Burkholderiales; family Burkholderiaceae_C; genus Ideonella_A. The sequence continues at coordinate 2,325 of JBBRID010000326.1, read as the reverse complement.
GTCTGGGAGTAACCAACCAATGAGCAACTTGAACCTCGACACCCTCAACGCCAGCGATCAGGCTCGCTTCACCGAACTGCTCGACGGCACCTACGAACATTCGCCGTGGGTGGCGGCAGACGCATGGGCCAGCCGCCCTTTTGCCACGCTGGCCCAACTCAAGCTGGCGCTGGCACAAGGCGTTCGCGATGCCGGAGCCGAGCAGCAGCTGACCTTGATCCGCGCTCACCCGGAATTGGCCGGCAAAGCGATGGTGAGCAAATCGCTGACCGCAGAATCGACCAACGAACAAGGCAAGGCCGGCCTGACCAACTGCACGCAAGATGAGTTTGCAAAGATCCAGCGGCTGAATGCCGACTACAACAAGCGTTTCGGCTTTCCGTTCATCCTGGCGGTGCGCGGCCCGCGTGGCCAGGGCCTGAACAAGGCCGAGATCATCGCGACCTTCGAGCGCCGCCTGGCCAACCACCCGGACTTCGAACTCGACGAAAACCTGCGCAACATCCACCGCATCGCCGAGCTTCGCCTCGACGACAAGTTCGATGAACATCCGGAACTGGGCAATCTGGTCTGGGACTGGGCCGAACGGCTGTCGACCAACAGCGATCCGGGTTATGCAGAGCGCGGCGAGTTGACAGTCACCTACCTGACCGACGCGCACCGCGCCTGTGCGCAACGACTGGCGCACTGGATGCGAACCGATTGCGGGTTCGACGAAGTTGAGATTGACGCCGTCGGCAATGTGGTCGGCATCTATTACGGCATCCATCACGGCACCGACCCCAACTCGAAACGCCTGCTCACCGGCAGCCACTACGACACCGTGCGCAATGGCGGCAAATACGACGGACGCCTCGGCATCTTCGTGCCGATGGCTTGTGTGCGCGAGTTGCACCGCCAGGGCCGGCGTCTGCCATTTGGCTTGGAGGTCGTCGGGTTTGCCGAAGAAGAAGGTCAGCGCTACAAGGCGGTGTTTCTCGGCTCGGGCGCGCTGACCGGCCATTTCGACGAGCGCTGGCTTGACCAGAAGGATGCGGACGGCATCTCGATGCGTCAGGCGATGGATCACGCCGGCCTGTGCCCTGACGACATCCCCAAGCTGAAGCGCGACGCTGCGCGCTACCTCGGGTTCGTCGAGGTGCACATCGAGCAGGGTCCGGTGCTCAACCAGCTCGGCCTGCCGCTGGGCGTGGTCACGTCGATCAACGGCAGCGTGCGCTACATGGCCGAGATCACCGGCATGGCAAGCCATGCCGGGACGACCCCGATGGACCAACGGCGCGATGCCGCTGCGGCTGCGGCCGAAGTGTTGTTGTTCGTGGAGAAGCGCGCCAGCTCGTTGCCCGATTTGGTAGGTACGGTGGGCATGCTGCAGGTGCCGAATGGATCGATGAACGTGGTGCCGGGACGCTGCTTGTTCAGCCTCGACATCCGCGCCACGACCAACGACGTACGCGACGCCTGTGCCAACGATGTGGTCGCGGAGCTGAAAAGCATCTGTGAACGCCGCGGCCTTTCATACAGCCTCGAAGAAACCATGCGCGCGGCGGCCGCTCCTAGCGCGCCGGCCTGGCAACAGCGCTGGGAGCAGGCCGTCACCACGCTGGGCTTGCCGGTGTTTCGCATGCCCAGTGGCGCCGGGCACGACGCGATGAAGATGCACGAAGTGATGCCGCAAGCCATGTTGTTCCTGCGCGGCCTGAACGCCGGCATCAGTCACAACCCGCTCGAATCCATCACCAACGACGACACCGAACTGTGTGTGCGCGCGTTCCAGAATTTGCTCGACAAACTTGCCAAGGATCTTGCATGACGACCCCCGCTCAATACGACGCCCTCGACGCCTGGGTCGATGATCATTTCGACGAGGAGGTGAAATTTCTACAAGAAATGGTGCGGGTTCCCACCGACACGCCTCCGGGCAACAACGCGCCACATGCTGTTCGCACGGCCGAATTGCTGAAGACATTCGGCTTCGAGGCCGAGATTCATGCCGTGCCACAAGCTGCCGTGATTGCCGCTGGCATGGAGTCGATCACCAACCTGGTGGTACGAAGAAAATATGGCGCCGGCCGAACCATCGGGCTGAACGCACATGGCGACGTCGTGCCGCCCGGCGACGGCTGGATCCACGATCCCTACGGCGGCGAGGTGGTCGACGGCAAGCTGTATGGCCGAGCCGCTGCTGTCAGCAAATGCGACTTCGCCACCTTCACATTCGCGGTGCGTGCAGTCGAGTCACTGAAGGCTCAACTGAATGGCAGCGCCGAACTCTATTTCACCTACGACGAGGAATTCGGCGGCGAACTGGGCCCGGGCTGGTTG
>JBBRID010000325.1:0-4857 GCA_038221635.1 Burkholderiales bacterium | reverse complement strand
GAAGAGTACGTGGTGAAGATCCGCGACAAGGAGATCCGCACCTCGCTGATCCACACCACCTTGTCGGGCAGCAAGATCCGCAAGGTCGCCCTGCCCCGATACGAAGACCATGGCGAGGTCGTCAAGTGGCTGATGCTCGACAACGTGCCAGGCTCCTTCCCTTACACCGCCGGCACCTTTGCCTTCAAACGCGAAGGCGAAGATCCGACCCGCATGTTTGCGGGCGAAGGCGACGCCTTTCGCACCAACAAGCGCTTCAAGCTGCTGAGCTCGGGCATGCCAGCCAAGCGCTTGTCGACGGCGTTCGATTCGGTCACGCTGTACGGCAACGACCCCGACCTGCGGCCCGACATCTATGGCAAGGTAGGCAACTCAGGCGTCAGCATTGCCACGCTGGACGACATGAAGGTCTTGTACGGCGGCTTCGACCTGACCAATCCGGCCACCAGTGTCAGCATGACGATCAACGGCCCGGCGCCGACGATCCTGGCGATGTTCATGAATACCGCGATCGACCAGAGTCTCGCCAAGTTCAAGACCGACAACGACCGCGAGCCGACCGACACCGAAGCATCGAAGATCCGCGCCTGGACGCTGGCCAATGTGCGCGGCACCGTGCAGGCCGACATCCTGAAGGAAGACCAGGGCCAGAACACCTGCATCTTCAGCACCGAATTCAGCCTGAAGGTGATGGGCGACATCGCGCAATATTTCGTCCACCACGACGTGCGCAATTTCTACAGTGTCAGCATTAGCGGCTATCACATCGCCGAGGCCGGTGCGAATCCGATCAGCCAGCTCGCGTTTACGCTCAGCAACGGATTTACCTTCGTCGAAGCCTACCTGGCGCGCGGCATGCACGTTGACGATTTCGCGCCGAATCTGAGCTTCTTCTTCAGCAACGGCATGGATCCGGAATACACCGTGCTCGGCCGGGTCGCGCGGCGCATCTGGTCAGTGGCGATGCGCGATTGTTACGGTGCCAACGAGCGCAGCCAGAAGCTCAAATACCACGTGCAGACGTCCGGACGATCACTGCACGCGCAGGAAATTCAATTCAACGACATCCGCACCACGCTGCAGGCATTGATCGCGATCTACGACAACTGCAACAGCCTGCACACCAACGCCTTCGACGAGGCGATCACCACGCCCACCGAAGACAGCGTGCGCCGCGCGATGGCGATCCAGCTGATCATCAACCGCGAATGGGGGCTGGCGAAAAACGAGAACCCGAACCAGGGCGCCTTCATCATCGACGAGTTGACCGAACTGGTCGAGGAAATGGTATTGCAGGAGTTCGAGAAGATCGCCGAGCGCGGCGGCGTGCTCGGAGCGATGGAAACCGGCTACCAACGCGGCAAGATCCAGGAAGAGAGCATGCATTACGAGATGCTCAAGCACACCGGTGAGTATCCGATCGTCGGCGTCAATACCTTCCGCAATCCGCACGGCGACCCGGTAACCGATGTGCTCGAACTTGCGCGCTCGACCGACGACGAGAAACAGTCACAGCTAAAACGTCTGGGCGATTTCCATGCTCGCCACGCCGATGCCGCACCGGCGCTGCTCGAGCTACTGCAGCAGGCGGTGATCGACAACAAGAATGTCTTCGAGGTGTTGATGGACGCGGTACGCGTCTGCTCACTCGGTCAAATCACCCACGCCCTGTTCGAGGTGGGTGGGCAGTATCGGCGCAGCATGTAGGGGCGCTGGCGGCGACGGCAACGCGTATTCGTCATGCTGGATCGCCCGACACGTCGTTGAATGTCGGCATTCGCTTCTCGAATCCAGCTCGCACCGCCTCCATTTGATTCGGTCGACCGATCAGCCGCTGCTGTTCCGTCGATTCAGCCATCAGGACATCAGCGGCCGCCTCGTTCATCGCCCGATTGAGCAGTCGCTTGGCTGCACGAATCGCATCCGGACTCTGACCCGCGATCTGACGCGCCATGGCCTTGGCGTCGCTGAGCGGATCTGCGCAGACCCGCGTCGCCAGACCCAGTTGCACCGCTTCAGCGCCTGACACCGTTCGGCCGGTAAAGACCAGTTCGCGCATCACGTCGCCACGCACCAGGCCTTTCATCAGCACCATGCCCGCCATGTCGGGGACGATGCCCCACTTGATTTCCATCACCGACATCTTCAGATCGCCGCTCACCAGCCGGACATCGGCACCCAGCGCGATCTGCAGTCCGCCGCCATAGGCCACACCGTGCAGCGCAGCGATCACCGGCACCGGCAATTCGTGCCAGGCCCACGCCACCTGCTGAAAGGCGTTCGCCAAGCCGTGGCTGCGTTTGTGAAGAAGGCGAGGGTCGAGATCATGGGTCAGCGCCGCGTCGCCTCCCGCGCCTGCGCCAGTCAATTGCATCATGCTCAGCATGTCGAGACCGGAGCAGAAAGCACGGCCCTCCCCCGACAAGACGACCGCACGCAGACTCCCCAGGCCCGCAAGCTTGGTGCTGACGTCCAGCAGTGCCTCGAACATGGCCGGATCAAGCGCATTCATTTTGTCAGGCCGGTTCAGCCGCACGTCGGCGACGCCACCTTCGATGGTCAGGGAAATTCGCTCGCTCATGCTTGCTCTCGGTCGTTGGCGATGGGTCATGTTAGAGCTGGCCGCGCCAGACCGCTGACATCGCGCAGGAAAAAACCTACCGGTTGCCGGGAACATCGCCGATAGGCGCGACATCGAGCGCTGCGCGACCATCGATTCATCGCCCCACAGGCTTCAGGAATAGACCAAAACCGATGAGCAACTCGAGCATTCTTGGCGGCACTGCTGCCCCCATGCAACCAGACGGCAGCGACGTAGACCGACTTGGTCCGAGCGACCGATCGGATTCCGGCAGCGACGTGCAGGGCGAAAAGCCGATGGCAACCGCGCCGGACAATCCAGCCGAATGGGGCGCCATTCCGGTCGATGCAACCAGCGAGACTGACGCACTCGGAACCGGCGAGCGCTCCAGTGCCGCCGGATCACCGCCTCGCGACGGCGATGACATCATGCCCGACCAGATCATCGGGGGCGACGATATGGGTGCCGTGGTCATCGACGCCGAAGTCGAAGCGGCCTTGGAAAGCCTGGCAGACGAGGTACGAGATGAGGCCCGAGTCGAGGCCGAAGCCCGGACCGACGGTCAAGCGCCAGCGCCGAACTCCGGCGTCCGGCCACATCGTGCGGACAGCGAACCTTGATGGGCCGTGTTCGTGATCAGGTCAGCAACGCCAGCTTCGATCGGCGCTGCGCAACACTTCGGCTTGAAAAACCTGCGCCCAGGTCAGCATCGTGTGATCGAACGCGTGTTGTCCGGACTTCCGACGCTGGTCCTGATGCCCACCGGCGTCAGCAATTCTTTCTCGCCGGCCGCTGCCCCGATCGGTCGGATTTCCGACCCGTCGTGCAGACATCGCCGCTGCCGCGGCGTCGGACCTCGGTTGGACGCTCGATGCGTCAAGCCCCGTCCCAGGTCGACTTGCTCGCGCGGCTTGCCTGCCAATCCGGACACGACTCAACAGAGGCAGCGCTGAAGGCCCGCGGGTACTGTCGAGCGTACTCGCCACCTTTGCCGCTCAGATCGCGTCGGACGCTTTCAAGCTGGCAATGCGTTCTTCCGCGACTCCCCATTCGGTGAGGACGCGCTCCGCGCTACTTTCTGCGTTGCGGGGAATGTCCGCCGGCGTGCGGCTGAAGCGTGGCGCGGGCGCGGGCTGCAGCACGCCGTCGACGGTGACGAAGCTTTCGCGGGCCTGGTTGTGCGGGTGTGCCGGCGCCTCGTCCCAGTCGAGCACCGGGGCCACGCAGGCATCGCAGTCTTCGAATACCGCGCACCAGTCGTCGCGCGAGCGGCTCGCGAACACCTCGGCCAGACCTTGCCTCATCGCCGGCCATCGGCTGGCATCGTTTTGCTGCGCATATGCGGGATCCGAGGCCAACCCGCAACGTTCGATCAACTGCGCATAAAACTGCGGTTCAAGCGACCCGATTGCCAGATACCGACCGTCCGCGCAGGCATAGGTGGCGTAGAACGGTGCGCCGCCGTCGAGCAGGTTTTCCCCGCGCTGGTTGCTCCAGCTGCCCGCGGCCTTCATGCCGTACATCATCGCCGCGAGCAGAGCCGCGCCGTCGGTCATCGCGGCATCCACCACTTGACCGCGGCCCGACTGTTGTGCCTCGTGCAAGGCACACATCACGCCGAACGCCAGCATCATCGCGCCGCCACCAAAGTCGCCGACCAGATTCAACGGTGGCGGTGGCGGCTGATCGGGGCGACCGATCGCGTTCAGCACGCCGGTCAGGGCGATGTAGTTGATGTCGTGCCCGGCAGTTTTTGCCAAGGGTCCGTGCTGCCCCCAGCCGGTCATCCGGCCATAGACCAGCCGCGGGTTGCGCTGCAGGCACGGGTCGGGCCCGAGCCCGAGCCGCTCCATCACGCCGGGGCGAAAACCCTCGATCAACACATCGGCATTTGCAATCAGATCGAGAACGGTTTCGACCGCCAAGGGCTGACGCAGATCGATCGCCAGTGCGGGTCGACCGCGCGCGGTGACATCGAATTTGCCGGAAACAATCGCCTTGGCGGCGCCGGTCGGTGGCCGCTCGATGCGGATCACCTGCGCGCCCATGTCGGCGAGCATCATCGTACAAAACGGCGCCGGGCCGAGCCCCGCCATCTCGACCACCTTCAAGCCGACCAACGGACCTGGCATTCGTTCCACCCTCCCTCAGCAAGACACTTAAAGACGCTCGACGATGGTCACATTTGCCATGCCGCCGCCTTCACACATCGTCTGCAAACCATAACGCTCGGCCCGTTGCTGCAAGGCACACACCATGGTTGTCATCAAGCGGGT
>JBBRID010000324.1:0-4866 GCA_038221635.1 Burkholderiales bacterium | reverse complement strand
GTTCTCGGGCCTGCACCTGCTGGCCATCATGTACACCGCGTTCCAGCAAATTGACCCGACGATGGACGCGGGAGCGGACTTCAGTGCCGAGTACAAGGCGGCGCTGGAGATGCAGCAGAAGTAGCGCCCGGCACCGTCGCCAGACGGGCTGGAGTCCAACCACGCGAGAGAGCGGCGATGACCAAATCCACCTCGCAGTTGAAGGCCGCGGTCCGCGACTACCTGAAGACCGGGGATCACGACCCGGCATTCCGTGGTTGGCCGGGGTTGAACTTTCTCGATGCTGCCCAGCGCGGATCCGAAAAATTGTGCGATGCGTTGGTCGCGGAGGTGACTTCGCGAACACAGTCGCACGACATGGCAGCCGGTCTGGTGGAGCGAGACGTCTCCGCCCTGACACGCAGCAAGGTCAGCCCGATGGTGGCCGGCCTTTTTCCGGTGGCGGAGCAGCCCATGGTGCTTGCGATGCTGGAACGCTCGGTCGTCTTCCTGCGCCCGGGCAACATCGAGTCCGTGCTCCGATCTGCGACGTGGCCGCATACCGCCTGGTCGCTGGCGAACCTTTATCTGGTGAGCGTCGGCTGCGAGCGGCTGTCCGAAGAGGCACCGAACATCGTCGGACTCAGTGAAGAGACCACCTGCTATGTGAGCCCGGCCTACTTCACCAGCCAGGATGATTTCGCCGACTACATCGTTCACGAGGCGGCCCATGTCTTTCACAACTGCAGGCGCGGCACCGTCGGGCTGCCGGAAACCCGCAGCCGCAAGTACTTGCTGAACATCGACTACCGAAAGCGCGAGACCTTCGCCTATGCCTGCGAGGTCTACAGCTGCATCGTGGCGCGGGCTGGCACCGCCGCCGACCGGAGAGCTGCACTGGACGTGCATACCGACGGTGGATTTTCCGGCGACGACAGCATCGACCTGGACGAGTACCTCGGCATCCTGCAAGAGGCGGTCGCAGCGCGCAACGGCTGGAAGCGGATCCTGCAGCGCTGCGCGCCACGCGAAAGCCGCAAAACGACCTCACTGGCACCGGGATGAACCTTGGGCAGGGTCAACGTGTTTTGCCGACTGTCCCCCAAAATGTCCCCCAAATCGCGGTCCAGCAAAAAGGGTTAGCAGGTGCTAACCTGCTAACCCTTGTGCCTATTGGTCGGGACGGCGGGATTCGAACTCGCGACCCCTTGCACCCCATGCAAGTGCGCTACCAGGCTGCGCTACGCCCCGACTATGCCTCGCAGTATAGCTGCATTCGTGGGCAAATCAGGCGGTCAGGAGGCGGCGGATTGCCAGCAGTTCTGCGCGAATCTGCGAAGTGGTCAGTGGTTCTCCGGACAAGACGGCATCGGGCTCAGCCGACAGCGCCTCGGCGTCTGCGATGGCATCGTTCGAGCCTTGCGCATCGTTGCGTGGGTCGCCGTCGATCTCGATGACGTCGAGGCCCTGGATGTCGCCATGGTGATCGGCCAGGCGGTTGCGCGCGCCGCTGATGGTGAAGCCTTGCTCGTACAGCAGGTCACGGATGCGGCGGATCAGCAGCACCTCGTGGTGCTGGTAATAGCGCCGGTTGCCGCGCCGCTTCATCGGCTTGAGTTGCGTGAACTCCTGCTCCCAATAACGCAGCACATACGGCTTGACCCCGCACAGATCGCTGACCTCGCCGATCGTGAAATACCGCTTGGCAGGAATGGCTGGAAGCGATTTCTCCATTGAAATCAATGCGGTTCGACGGGGGTCCTAGACTTTACTCGAAGTCTTCGTCGGGCGGGGGATCACCCTGCACTGCATTTTTCAGCTTCTGGCTGGCGTGGAATGTGACAACGTTGCGGGCCTTGATCGGAATCGCTTCGCCGGTACGCGGGTTGCGGCCCGGTCGCGGCGCCTTGCGGCGGATGTTGAAATTGCCGAAGCCCGACAGCTTGACGTCGGCCCCCTCGACCAGTCGGCCCTGGATGATGTCGAAGAAGCCGTCGACCATGTCCTTGGACTCGCGCTTGTTCAGGCCGAGCCGCTCGAACAGCATCTCGGCCAGTTCAGCCTTGGTGAGGGTCGGCGTCTCGATGCTCGGCAACACGGCTCGAGGCTGCTCGGGCGGCGGGATCAGCTGATCCGGCGCATCCCGATCGTCGTTATGTGGCGCAGAGGAGTCGGTCATCGCATCAAGTCCTCAAGCGCACGCCAAGGCGTGTGCGTAAATGATCGAGTATCTGGGCCACCGCGGCTTCGGTGCGTTCGTCCGTCAATGTCGCGTCATCATCACGCAACTCCAGATGCACCGCCATGCTGCGCTCGCCGCCAGCAGCCGGCTTGTACTGATCAAACAACTGGACCGATCGCAGCAGCGGGTTCGGCGTGCTGCGCAAGGCGTCGATCAGTTGGTCGTGGCTGACTTCGTCCGGTGTGATCAGTGCCAAATCGCGGCGGATTGACTGCTGGCGCGGCAGGCTCGCAAAGCTCGGCAAGGCGATCGCGTTCAGTTCGGCCAGATCGATCTCGAACAGCACCGGCGCTGCCGGCAACTCATACGCCTGGCGCCAGCGCGGATGCAATTCACCCACGATTCCCACTGCTCTGCCATCGAGTTCGATGCGCGCACTGCGCCCGGGATGCAAGGCCGGGTGCTCGGCGGCCACGAAACGCAGGGTTTTGGGCGCAAACAAGGCCTCCAGATCACCCTTGACGTCGAAGAAGTCGACCCCCCTCGCCTTCTCAGCCCATTGCTCTGTATTGGCACCGCCAAAGGCCAGGCCCGCCACACGCATGGTCTGCTCGATTCCGGCGACTTGCGTCGGCCCGTCAGGGACCGATTCATCGCGCTTGTAGACACGCCCGATCTCGAATACGCGCACCCGCGGCGCCTTGCGCGCCAGGTTGCTGCGCAGCACCTGGATCAGGCTACCGAGCAGACTCGACCGCATCACCGCGAGCGGGCTCGCAATCGGGTTCAGCACCCGGATCGGATCGTTGTTGCCGGCCAGCTCGCTTTCCCAGCGTGCCTCGACGAAGCTGAAATTGATGGTCTCGACATAACCGAGACCAGCCAGCGCGCGGCGCAGCTGGTGCACGTCGCGCCGGCTTTCGCTGCGCACCCGTGGCGTGATCGCGGCCATCGGTGCGGTATCTGGCAGGCTGCCGTAACCGAGCACGCGGATCACCTCTTCGATCAAGTCTTCCTCGATCTGCAGATCGAAACGCCAGCTCGGCGGTATTACGTGCAGCACCTCGCCCTTCTCGCCGGTCGATGCGCTGAACTGCAAACCCAGGCGGCTCATCACCTGACGGCATTGCTCGGCGCTGACCGGCATGCCGATCACCTTGGCGGCTCGCGCCACCCGCATGTCCACTGGCTGGCGTAGTGGCAATGCAAGGGTCTGGTCGTCGATCGGCCCGGCCAGGCCGCCACAGATCTCGATCACCAGTTGCGTGATCCGCTCGATGACCTCGACAGTGCGCGCCGGGTCGACACCACGCTCGAAACGATGCCCCGCGTCGGTCGTGAAATTGAAGCGCCGCGAGCGTCCGGCAACCGACTCGGGCCACCAGAACGCGGCCTCGATGTAGATGTTGCGGGTGTCATCGGACACCGCCGTTGCATCGCCCCCCATGATGCCGGCCAGGGATTCGACGGCCTCGTCGTCGGCGATGATGCCGACCTGATCGTCGAGCGTGACGGTGTTGCCGTTCAGCAGTTTCAAGGTCTCGCCGCTGCGCGCCCAGCGCACCTGCAACCCGCCATGGATCTTGTCGAGGTCGAAGATGTGGGTCGGCTGGCCATATTCGAACATCACGTAGTTCGAGATATCGACCAGGGCGCTGACCGAGCGCTGGCCGCAGCGGGCCAGCCGCTCGACCATCCAGGCCGGTGTGCGAGCCTGGGTATCGACGCCGCGCACGATGCGGCCGGAAAAGCGCCCGCACAGGTCCGATGCCTCGACCTTGACCGGCAGTTTGTCGTCGATTGCCGGCTTGACCGCTGCAATCGTCGGCTGGCACATGGGCGCCCCGGTCAGTGCGGCCACTTCGCGGGCGATGCCGAAGACGCTCAGGCCATGGCCGAGGTTGGGCGTCAGCTTCAGGGTCAAAAAGCTGTCGTCAAGGCGCAGGTGCTCGCGGATATCCTGGCCAACTTGCGCATTGGAATCGAGCAGCAACAGGCCGCCGTGATCGTCCGACAGCTTCAGTTCGCGGGCCGAACACAACATGCCCTGGCTTTCGACGCCACGCAATTTGCCCAGCTTGATCTCGAATGGCTTGGCATCGGCCTCGTCAGCAGGGGGCAACACCGCACCCACCAGCGCGCAAGGCACCTTGATGCCAACCGCAACATTCGGCGCACCGCAGACGATGTTCAACGGCGCCCCGACTCCGGCATCGACCTGGCAGACATTGAGGCGGTCAGCGTTCGGATGGCGCCCGACGGCCAGTACTTCTCCGACCACGATCTTCGTGAACGGCGGCGCCACCGGGCGAAGTTCTTCGACCTCCATGCCGGACATGGTGAGCAGGTCGGCCAGTTGCCGGGTGTCGATCGGTGGGTTGCAGAATTCACGCAACCACGACTCTGGAAATTGCATCGCGGACTTTCGCGGTCAGTTCAGATTTGCTGGGTGATAGAAGTCGTGTTGTTCACAAGCGGTGATCATTGAAACTGCGTCAGAAAACGCAGATCGCCGTCGAAGAACAATCGCAGGTCACTGATGCCGTAGCGCAGCATCGTCAGCCGGTCGATGCCCGAGCCGAATGCAAAACCGATGTAGCGCTCGGGGTCCAGTCCCATGTTGCGAATCACTTGCGGGTGCACCTGGCCCGAACCCGACACCTCGAGCCAGCGGCCGGCGAGCGGTCCGCTCTCGAACATCAGGT
>JBBRID010000323.1:0-4866 GCA_038221635.1 Burkholderiales bacterium | reverse complement strand
GACTGCGCGGCGCAGCTCGGCCGTTTCGCCGGCGATGCGACGGGACCCGACGCCAGGGCGTTTCATGCGGCCGAGTTCAACGCGTCGGTCGCCCTGTGGGCGCGTCCATGCCCGACCGCGGCGGCGACGTGAAGGGTCAGCGCCCGCGCGTGGTCATCGTGAGCGCTGGCTTCGCCGGCCTCACTGTCGCGAAGCGGCTTGCCAAAGCGCCGGCGGACATCACCCTGATCGACCGGCAGAACCATCACCTCTTTCAACCGCTGCTCTATCAAGTGGCGACCGCCGGGCTGTCGCCGGCCGACATCGCTTGACCGATTCGTAGCCTGGTCCGGCGCCAGCGCAACACACGCGTGCTGCTGGGCGCAGTCACAGGCGTTGATCGTGAGCGCAAACACGTCATCATGGACGGCCGAAACATTGCCTATGACGTTCTGGTGCTCGCGACCGGGGCCAGCCATGGCTACTTCGGCCACGACAGCTGGGCCACCCATGCGCCCGGCCTGAAGACGGTCGACGACGCTACCGAAATCCGCCGCCGTCTGCTGCTCGCCTTCGATGGGTGAGGCGCTGACGACCATGGGCTTCATGCTTTGCGCCGGACACCTGCACGCAAGGCGCTCGCGGCCGACTTCCGGACCGAGCGCCGAGCCGATGGCGATGGGAACGCTGCGCATCTTCGGCTCGTCGGGCTTTGGGTCCTTGCCGAGATAGAAGTCCGACACCATCAGCGAGGGCATCACCGCGACACGGGACTGGGCCAACCGGCGCAGCACATCCGAGCAATGTGTCTCGTCCCAGCTGGCCGGCGTGCGCTGGTTTTGACCCATCATCGCAGCCATCAGCGCGGGTAAAGGTTCGGACGCCTTCAAGGCCTGCGCGTTGCCCTCGATCATGGCGCCTTCGTCACGCGAGCAGGCCTGGGTGATGCGGCCGAAGTATTCGATGCTGCGGTGGCCTACATCGATGGCAGTTTGCAGCGGCAACGCCTCCGGGACGTGGTCAGATACCGGCCCGTGCCGTCGAGCACTCGATCTCGCCTGGGGGCGCGAGCGCTACCACCGGCCTGAATACCGACGATGCGGTCAGCGATGATGACCACGTCTCGCTGCGGCACCAGACGGTTCCGCTCGGCGTCCACGATAGTGACGTTGCGCAGCACGATCGCGTGGTCACTGGTCGCTCGCGCGTTGGCTGCAGTGAGTGCAAGGAAGAGTACAGAGAACAGTGCCGGCAGCAGCGCGGCCGATCGCATTGATTTCTTGCTCATGTTCGGTACCTCTCAGTGGCTGGGATCGCGATGGCTGCGCGACCCGAAAGCGGCAACGTGCGGCATCAAGAACTCCCGAAGGTAGGCACTCCGGGCGTGCGGAGTCGGGACGCACACGCGTTTCGTTGCCTGCGCTCATTCTTCCCCGAGCCAGACTGTTATCCCTTGCGATGGCTGGAACCGGGGGCCCGCGGACGAAAATACTGTCCGCTGGTTGACGACAATCACCTTGGCCGACTTCGCAAGGACCGCCCCGTGAACGCCACCAGAACATCGAAGACCATTCGCGGCGCCATCGTCTACTTCGCGCTCGTCTTTGGCACCGGATTCTTGCTTGGCTCAGTTCGGGTGCCGTTCATCGTGCCGCGCATCGGCGAGCGATATGCTGAACTGGCTGAAATGCCGTTCATGTTGATGGCAATCTTCTTCGCTGCGCGGCATGTTCTGCAAAAGTACGGCCAAAAGACAAATCCGGCCAATCTCATTGGCGTTGGCGTGATCGCCCTGCTTCTTCTGGTTGGAGCCGAGCTGCTCTTGGCGGTACTTCTCGCAGGTCGCGGGGTCGGCGAGTACATTGGCAGCAGGGACAAGATCTCAGGCAGTGTCTATCTCGCCATGCTCCTCGTGTTCGCAGGAATGCCTTGGCTTCAAGCGTGGAAGCAGAACCATGCGCCACACGCAGACGGCGGGGCCTGACCTAGGCAAGAGATCCGCCACGCAGACAGAACGGCGGTCGGACGGTTTGGGCGATCCGCCGAGCGCCGTCAGCGCCACCAGACCAACCATGCAAAGCTGATTCCGAGCAGAAGCATCAGATATGCAGCGTAGAGCAACCAGGGCCTGGACTCGGCCTGAGGCGGGCTGATCTGTAACTCGCGCGCGGGGCGCTGTTCGACAGCGGCTGTCAGAAACGGCAGCCAACGGTTGGCCATGTGGCCGCGATCGAAATATTCACTGTGTTCGAAAGCGAAGGGCTCCTGCTCGATTCGGGGATGGGTGGCCGTGAAACCTGCCAATCCTGAGGGGCCGGTTCCAGGCACCACCCAGGCGACGGCTCTGGTCCAGATATCGTGGCTGCCGTATTCATTGCGCAAGGCCTGGACCTGCCCGCGCTCGACGATCTGATCCCACGGAAACTCGCGCGGCAGGATTGATCCGCACAGCAGCACCTTGTCGAACCGAAGATAGGGGTAACGCATCGGCGCATTGCCGAGGATGTAGGTGCCGAAACTGTGCGCAACGATCGACGGCGTCTCGCCAGCAGCTGCTGGCGTCGACTCGCGAAACTCTTGTTGATAGGTGGCCCGAAACCAGCGCACCTTGGCCAAGCGCGCGCCGGGGATCAGGAAGCGAAGGACCGAAAAATAGCCGAAGTTCCAGCGGTCGACGCGAGCGCTCAGGCCGCCGCGGCCAGCCACTTCAGAGAAGGCACGCTGCCATGCTGCCTGCGTGCGGATGCCATGCAATGCAACAACCGGTCGCATCGCAGCGGCTTGCTGATGGTCCGGCGCCAATGGCCGCAACTGATCGTGCAGCTCATCGATGCTCGTGAATCGCGCGCCCGGGTGGGTCTGCAGACCGCGCCCAAGAATGCTGCCGAGGCGGGCCGGCAGCGCATCCAGCGCCGCTCCGCCCGGCGTCCATTGCGACGGCATCGGAAACGGCAGTTTCGACTTCGACACCAGCTCGTACAACACCGCGACAACGGCATAGACATCGGTTCGTTGATCGCTTCTGCCGCTGGTCATTTCAGGCGCGGCATAGGCCAGATCGCCGAAGAAGACACCGGTTTTCGTGAACGCGTCGATCTCCGGATTGGCATGCCGGGCGATCCCCGAGTCGAGCAGCGTGACGTGTAGCTGGTCACCGGACACCACGATATTGCGAGGCTTCACCTCGCGATGCACGACGCCTCTGGCATGGATGGTCGACAAGGCTTCGCAGAGTTGCATGACGATCCATACCGACTGCGACAGACTCAAATGGCGCTGCGCCGCAAAGGTATCGAGATCGATGCCGTCGATGATCTCGCTGACGATGATGCCGGGCACACCGTCGTAGTCGGGACGAAACGCCCAACGCTCTGGTTCGTCAAGTCGTGGCCCGCACGGCGTTTCGGTGGCGCAGTGGCCGGGGCCGATGGGGCTCCTGGCCAGGTTCTACCGTCCAACGGTGTGGGCACACCACGTGTGATGGTCAACGAGGCCATGCCGCCGCCCGAGAGGGTCGAGTCGAGCTGTACCGGTGCTGGCCAGGTTCCGGTCACCGACGCAACGCCGGGCACCGGGACTTGGGCGGCAACTGTCTGCGCGATGATCGACGAATCCCATGACTGCGGCAGTTCTTCGAGCCTGGACACCACCTCATCCATCGACTTCGGGCGCTCCGATGCCGACTTCTGGAGGCAACCCTGTACCAGCGCGCTCAACGCCGCCGGCAACTCCGGCAGGAGCTGCGCCAGCGGCCGAGCCTGGGTATTCATCACCTGAACGGCCAAGGCCATGAAGGAATCGGCAGCAAAGGGCTTGCTGCCGGTCAGAATCTCGTATGCGAGTGCACCGAACGAATAGATATCTGCACTCGCCGTTACGGCGTCGCCCTTCAACTGCTCGGGGGCCATGTAGGTTGGCGTGCCGATCACCGTTCCAGGCGTCGTGATGTTGGTTGGCGATTCGGAGATCCTGGCGACGCCAAAATCGAGCAGCTTGGCCCGCCCGTCGTCCAGCAACACGACATTGCCCGGCTTGACGTCACGATGGACGATGCCATGTTGATGCGCGTGGGCGAGCGCCCGGGCAATCTGCAACAGGATGCCAACCGCGATGTCGGGCGGCATACCATCGGGATGGGCCTCGATCACCTTGCCCAGATCGCTGCCGTCGACCAGTTCCTGGACCACATAGACTTGGCCGGATTCGGTGCGGCCGACATCGAACAGCCGGCTACATTCGGATGGTTCAACTGACCCGCAGCTCGCACCTCGATCAGGAAGCGTTGTTGGCTTTCAGCTCCTTGCGCCACGAGGACCTTGATCGCCACGGTGCGTCCGATCGTTGGATCGACCCCACGGTAGACAGTGCCAGCGCCTCCGCGCCCAAGTACACCGTCCACCTTGTAACGACCGATCTGGCGAGGCTGCTCATCGACCATACATCTGCGTCCCGGTTCTCGTGGCCGCCAAGGCTAACCGGCAACGTCGTCGTCCGCAATCCGGCGGAACGGCTGACGGCGCCGCGCCGAGTAGAAAGGGACTCAACCTGGACAGCAGCGAGTACGATGGCTGTGCTGGCGTCGCGTCATCGGTGTTCGGTTCGGTACCACCCGACCCGTGGCGTTGCTCTGCACGCGTTTTGCGGCCGATCTGGCGCGCTGAAGCCGCGGCACAGATCAGCCGGGTTGGCCCACCGCAGACGCAGCTGCTGGCCGGGGTGTGTCGCTCTCGATCTGGCCGTCCACCAGTTCGACCACGCGGTCGCAGCGATCGGCCAGCCGCGGGTCGTGCGTGACGACCAGGAAGGCCGTGCCGCGCTCGCTGTGCATGCGCCGCATCACGCGAAAAACCTCGTCCGAGCTGGCGCGGTCGAGGTTGCCGGTGGGCT
>JBBRID010000322.1:0-4867 GCA_038221635.1 Burkholderiales bacterium | reverse complement strand
TCCGAGTTGCTGACGCCCACGATCTTGACGCCCTTTGTTCATGAGCAACCTGAAAGACGCCCTTCACATACCCGACACCCAGAGTGAGCGCGATGAGCGCCACCTGGCGATTCAGCGGGTTGGCATCAAGGATGTCCGCTACCCGATGTCATTGCGCCTGGGCAGCGCCGTTCTCAATACCGTCGCGCAGTGGGATCTCGACGTGGCGCTGCCTGCCGAGCAGAAGGGCACCCACATGAGCCGCTTCGTCGCCTGGCTCGACGGGCTTGTCGAGCCGCTGGACGCGACGGTGCTTCGCACCCAGATGAATGCCATGCTCGATCGCCTGCATGCCGGAAGCGGTCGCATCGAAGCGCGGTTTCCGTTTTTCCTGCGCAAACGCGCACCGGTCTCGGGGGTCGAGAGCCTGCTCGAATACCAGGGCCGCTGGATCGTTGAATCGCAAACCGGCGAGGCCGACAGTGCGACCTCAACCGCGGTCTGGGCCGAGGTGGTGGTCCCGGTCAAGAGCTTGTGTCCTTGCTCGAAGGAAATTTCCGATTTCGGCGCCCACAATCAACGCTCGCACGTGACCGTGCGGGTCGAAATGCTGGAAGACGTGGCGTGGACCGAACTGGTGCGTTTCGCCGAAGACAGCGCTTCGTGCGAGATCTGGCCGATGCTCAAACGTGCCGACGAAAAGTGGGTAACCGAACGCGCTTACGAAAACCCGAAATTCGTCGAGGACCTGGTGCGCGACGTGGCCTTGCTCCTGAATACCGACAAGCGCATCGGCCGCTATTGCGTCGATGTCGAGAATTTCGAGTCGATCCACGCCCATTCGGCGTTTGCACGCATCGAGCGAACCTGATCGAGCCGCTTGCGGCCCATGCTGGTCGATCGGAAGCGGTTGGCGTGGCGGCTTGATTGAGGGGCGCGCTTGCTGGCAACCGATCAGCGAATCGTCAGTCCGGGCGCGCCGGCCTGGATCGATCCGTTCACCGCGGCGCCGGCAAAACCTTGGCCCGCGAAGCAGCCGAGTACCGCGTCCACGCTGTCGCGCGTACACGACACGAGCAGGCCACCGCTGGTTTGCGGATGGTCATCAACGCGAGTCTCGGCGTCGGCGAAACCGGCCGGCAGATCGACATCTGAACCGTATCCGGCCCAATTGCGTCCCGATGCGCCGGTCACCATGCCCCGGCTGGCCATTTCGCGCACCCCGTCGATCATCGGGACTTGTGCAAAATCGATGAGGACGGTGCTGTTGGCGCCGCGGGCGAGTTCGAGGCTGTGCGCGGCCACACCGAATCCGGTGATATCTGTCAGTGCATGCACGCCGTCCATGGCCGACAACGCGATGCCGGATTTGTTCAGGCGTGCAACAACGAGCTCAGTCGCGGGGCGACTTGCAACTGGGGTGTGTTCAGGGGTGCATTCATCAGGGGTTCTCCAGGCAGTCGGTGATCAGCTGCCGCAGCGCATGTTGTTCCACCGCGGGTTCGAAAAGTTCGGCTCGCGCAACGGTGATTCGCCGCAGCAGATCCAAAAATCCGGGTTCGTCGGCGGCTCGGGCAATCAGCGAGGCAAGTGCACGATCATCGCCAAGATCGAACAGACCCGCATGACTGGCGCCCAGCATCCCTTCGTTGCCTGGGATGCGCGAGGCCAAGGTTGCGGTGCCACTTTGCGCCGCTTCCAGGATCACGTGGGCGCCGCCTTCCATTCGGCTGCAGTTGACGAGCAGCTGGGATCGACGGATCTTCTGCCGCGTGATCGCGCGCGGCAGCCCGCCCAGCCAGCGCAAAGTCGGCTGCTCGGCACAGGCCTGCAACACCGCGTTGCCCAGCGATGCGTCGAGAGAATCGCCGATGATGTCGATCCGGATGTCGGAACGCTCGCGCAGCCTGGCTGCGGCCCGCAGCAGCGTCAGTGGATCCTTTTCGTCCCGCAGGTGGCCGACGAACACCACCTTCAAGCCATGCGCGGGCGGCGCAACCGGCGTCAGTCGCCGCGCGGACTGGTAGATCACGACTGCCTTCGAGCGCAGTGGCGCGGGCAGGGCGTCAATGCCCTGTTGTTGCAGCACGACCAGCCGATTGGCGGTGCGCAACGACGCCTGGGCGGCGCGGTCGGAGTTGATGTCGCGGTACAGATCGGTACCGGTGAGGACGACGATGCAGGGGCGATCGGGGTGCGCGGCAGCAAAGGCGGCCACCGAGGCGGCCGAACGCCTGGCGTGCAAGGCGATCAGAAGATCACACGGCTGGCTATTCCACGCACCGATGATGCTGATGCGACAATGCCCCCTCAGCATCCGTGCCCAGCGCGAAGCGGTCTGCCAATTTCCATTGTTGGCATCGGCCAGCGCCGGACTGCAGATCAGCACCCGGGCCATCCGGTGTCCGCCGCCCGGCGAGGGGTCAGCGCTTTTCGAGGAGTTTTGCTTGAGGGACATCGGGACCGCGGAAATCCACTCGCCGCAG
Organism: Burkholderiales bacterium; assembly: GCA_038221635.1. Taxonomy (GTDB): domain Bacteria; phylum Pseudomonadota; class Gammaproteobacteria; order Burkholderiales; family Burkholderiaceae_C; genus Ideonella_A. Next base: position 2,402 of record JBBRID010000322.1, on the reverse strand, counting down.
ATGCGAAAAGCTGGTCGCGACTGGTTGTCGCTGGCCTTGATGGATGCCAGGAATCATACGTTGCGCTGGATCAGCGTCTTCGAGAACGCGCTGGCCGACAAGGGCTGGCAAGTGCCAATGCTGGCCGAGGTCAATCCGCCGTTGTGGGAACTGGGTCACCTCGGATGGTTTCAGGAAACCTGGATCGCGCGCAATGTGCAGCGCAACCGCGGCGCAGCTGCTGATCCGCGGGCGCCTCGCCTGGCATCGATCGAATCGCAGTCCGACCGCTGGTACGACTCGAGCAGCGTGCCACACGACAGCCGCTGGACGCTGGATCTGCCGGATTTGCAGGCGACCAAGCAATACCTGGCTGACAGCATCGAAATCACACTCGACATGCTGGCCATAGCGGAGTCCGACGACAATTCCTTGTACTTCTATCGACTGGCGCTGTTTCACGAAGACATGCACGGCGAAGCGTTTGCAATCAGCGCGCAGACGCTGGGCATCGATCCCGGCGGCGCTCCGCTGGTGGCGATGCCGCAGACGGCTGCGCCGCGCGATGCCTTGTTGTTCCCGGCCACCCGCTGGACGCTGGGCAGCGGCAGTGATACAGGCTTCATATTCGACAACGAAAGGGGCACACATGAGGTACGCGTGCCCGAATTCGAGATCGATTCACAACCCGTTACCTGGGCGCAATATTGTGAATTCGTCGAGGATGGTGGCTACGACGAATCCCAATGGTGGACACCCACGGCTTGGGCGTGGCTGCAGCGCGAAGGTCGGCGTACCCCGCGTCATGTCACGCAGATGCGCCAAGCGGTGCTGATGCAGCGCTTCGGTGGCACGGCGCGCGTGCCGCTGTCTCAGCCCGTCGTCCATGTCAGCGTTCACGAGGCCGAGGCTTGGTGCAAATGGGCTGGGCGTCGCCTGCCAGGCGAGGCTGAATGGGAAGTCGCCGCGCACCAGGGAGCCGCTCGCGGCTTTCGCTGGGGCGATGTGTGGGAGTGGACAGCCACGACCTTCCGTCCGTATCCCGGGTTCGAGGCCCATCCCTACCGCGACTATTCGCAGCCCTGGTTCGGCAGCCACCGCGTTTTGCGCGGCGCGTCGATCGCAACCGGCGGCCGCCTGCGCGATCCGAAGTTTCGCAATTTCTATCTGCCTGAACGCGACGACATCTTCGTCGGCTTTCGCAGTTGCAGCTTGTAAGTCGGGCAGCCCGGTCGGCGCAACATTCCCGGGCTCTGGCCGTGCAAGCACCGCTGACGAGACCGCGTCACATCGCGAAACATCGCGTGTTCCAGAGGCATTAAGCTTGTCTGATCCGCAACCGTTTTCCGATTGATGCATGGCAAGGTACAAACCCGTTGTTTTCGAACCCAGTGGCTCCCGCCGCAAACGGCGCGGCTTGCCGCGTTGGCTGGTCTTGCTGCTCACCGGCACCGCGATTGGGGTCAGTGTGGTGATCTTCGTCCAGGAGCGTTATCTGCCGCCGAGGCTCTCGGCCTCGGCATCCACCGAGCTTCGCACCTCTCTCGAGCAGGCGCAGGCAGAGCGCCAATCGCTGCGTACCGAACTCGATGCCACCACTGGCCGCCTGAAGGAAACGCTCGAAGAGAAGAAGGCGCTCGATACAGACTTGGCGAGCAGCCGCGAGTCCATTGAAGGGCTGCGCGCGGACCTGGCCTCGGTGATTGCCGCACTGCCGCCGGACCCGCGGGGCGGCACCATCGAAGTCCGGGCCGGACGTTTCAGCGTCGATTCCGGCAAGCTGCTCTATGACGTGATGCTGACCCGCGACGGCGGTGGCAAGGCGTTTAATGGCGTGATGCAGCTGGTGGTCGAAGGTCAGTCGGGCCGGTCGGATTCCAGCAGCGTCAACCTGAAGCCGGTCCCAGTGTCGGTTACGCACTATCAGAGCCTGCGCGGCAGCCTGCCGCTGCCATCGGACTTCCGACCCAGTCAGGCGACGGTCCGGGTGCTCGACCGGATCGACGGCAAGCAACTCGGCATGCGCGTGTTGCTGGTCAAGTGAAGGGCACCATCAGAGTCATGTTCCAGTTGCTCAACCGCCTGTGGTCAACCTTCCTTCGCATCCTGCTGATGTTGTTCGGTTTGATGATGGCTGCCGGCGTGATGGCCGTTGGCGCTGTGTTTGGCATCGTACTCATCGGCTGGGCCTTGCTGCGTGGGCGCAGTGTCCCGCCGGTGGCTTTCCGCTGGAACGGGCCGGTCGACTGGCGGCACCGCCGCGGCAGCGGTGCCGCCGGGCCTGCGATGAAGCCTGATGTCGTCGACATCGAGGTGCGCGAGGTCGATCCGTTGTCGCCAAAGCACGATTCACCGAAACCGGCGGATCATTTACCGCTGCGATGAATCCGATCCGCCGAAGCGGCACCGGCCGGTCCGCGGCG
>JBBRID010000321.1:0-4869 GCA_038221635.1 Burkholderiales bacterium | reverse complement strand
CCGGGCAATTCAAGGCCTCGGCAGCCATGCAGGTCAGCCTGACCGCAGCCGCGTCTCAACGCTGCCGCAGCGCCTTCATCACGATGTTTCAGGCGACCGCCATGGCCGAGGCCGAGGCCGTTGATGCAAGGCGCGAAGCCGGGGTTCCGACGCCGCCGCTGGGCGGTCTTGCAGTCAGCATCAAAGCCCTGTTCGACGTGTATGGACAGCGCACCACGTCCGCCTCCACGGTGCTGGCAAACGCTGACGTCGCCCCGGCCGATTGTCCAGCCGTGCAGCGCCTGCGCAGCGCGGGTGCTGCCTTGATCGGCCACACCAACCAGAGCGAGTTCGCCTTCTCGGGCGTCGGCATCAATCCGCACCACGGCACACCGGCCAATCCGGCCGGACCAGCCGGTGAGGCGGCGCTGATTCCCGGCGGCTCCACTTCGGGTGGCGCGGTATCGGTTGCCACCGGCGCCGCGTGGGCCGCGCTCGGCTCGGATACCGGCGGATCGCTGCGCATACCGGCAGCCTTGCAGGGCTTGGTCGGCTTCAAGAGCACCGCTCGCCTGACGCCAGCCCAGGGGTCGATTCCGTTGTCGCCGACGCTGGATACGGTAGGGGCAATCAGCCACTCGGTCCGCGATGCGGTGCTGCTGCATGGCATCCTGGCTGCGCGTGCCCTGGATCTTCCGCCGCTGGCGCTGCGCGCGATGCGAATCGGCGTGCCGAAGACGCTGATGCTGGACGAACTCGACACCACGGTGGCCGCCGCCTTCGAGCGCAGCCTGGCGGCGTTGAGCCGGTCCGGCGCGAAGGTTGACATGATCGAGCTGCCAGAACTCACTGAGATACCGCAGATCAACGCGGGCGGCGGCTTTGCACCCGTGGAAGCCTGGGCTTGGCATCGGCAGCACCTGGCCAATCATGAAGCCGACTACGATCCGCGGGTCGCCGCCCGGATCCGTCGCGGCGAGCAGATGAGCGCGGCCGACTACATCGATCTGCTACACGCACGCCGCGACTGGATAACCCGGATGAACAAGCGTCTTCGCGCATATGACGTCATGTTGAGCCCGACCGTGCCGATGGTTGCGCCCCCAATCGCACCGCTGATCGAGAACGACACCGCATTTTTTGCCACCAATGCCGGCCTGCTTCGCAATCCGTCGGTGGTCAACCTGCTCGACGGATGCGCGTTGTCTCTGCCTTGCCACGCCGACGGAGAATTACCGGTTGGTCTGATGGTCTGGCAACGCGAGATGGTCGACGACATGGTGCTTGCGGCATCGCTGGCGATCGAGTCGGCACTTGCCGGCGAGCGCCTGACTTCGGGCCGCTGACATGCGCGTAGCAGTGATCGGCGCCGGCATCGTCGGCGTCACGACGGCTTACGAGCTGGCGAGCGACGGCCACGAGGTTACCGTGTTCGAGCGCCGCAGCAGCGTGGCCGCAGAAGGCAGCTTTGCCAATGCCGGCGTACTTGCACCGGGCTACGTGACGCCATGGGCTGCGCCTGGGATGCCGGGCAAGGTGTTGCGCCATTGCCTGAGCCGGCATGCACCGGTACGCTGGGGTGGTCGCCTCGGGCCGGGCGGAACCGCCTGGCTCTGGAAATGGTGGCGCAGCTGCAAGAACGAGACCTACACCCGCAACCGCGGCCGCATGCACCGCCTCGCGCTGGCCGGGCGAACCCGACGCAGGGCACTGACGGATGCCTTGCAGCTCGATCACGAGCGCAGCGACGGCTATCTCGTGCTGTTGCGCCGGCCACAGGATCTGGAGCTGGCGCAGGCCGGCCTGAAGATCCTGACGGATCTGGGTACCCGCTTCGAGGTGCTGGACGCGCAGGGATGCCGCCGCGTCGAACCCGATCTGAATCCGCAGACCCGGCTGCAGGCCGGCATTCACGTGATCGACGACGAGGTGGCGAACTGTCGGCAGTTCGCCCAATTGATGCGCCAGGAGGCACAAAAGCTCGGCACGCTTTTCCGCTTCAGTACGACGGTGCAGGCGATCGACGCCGGAGCGCATCCCTCGCTTCGGTTCGACACGTCCAACGTTTCGAACGACGAGACCTTCGATGCAGTGATCGTTTGCGCGGCGCTTGAATCGCGCAGCCTGCTCGCACCCTTCGGCCTCAAGCTGCCACTGTTGGCGGTGCACGGCTACTCGATCACCGCACCGATGCGTCAAACGGAAGGTGATGGAAACGGCGGACCGAAATCGGGTGTGATGGACGAGCGCTACAAGGTTTCGATCAGCCGATTCGGCAACCGGCTGCGAGTTGCCGGCAGCGCCGAAATTGGCGGCTCGCTGGGCCGCAACAACGACAAGGCACTGCACACGCTGCACCATGTGTTGAACGACTGGTATCCGGGCGTGGCCAGACTCGACCAGGCGCAAGTCTGGAAAGGCGCGCGTCCAATGCTGCCCGATGGCCCGCCGTTGATCGGCGCCAGCGGTGTGCCCGGCGTATGGCTCAACCTCGGCCACGGCTCCAGCGGCTGGGCGATGGCGAACGGATCGGCTCGCCTGCTGGCCGATCTGGTTGGCGGGCTGCCGCCCAGCATCGACGCGGAAGGCCTGGGGATCGACCGGCTGTAGTTCGCACCGGCCATGCTTCAATCAGGCATGGAACGCATTCTCCCGCCTTCACAACGCCGCCACCCTTTGTACCGCGCCCCGGCGTCGCGCCGGATCGAGGCTGCAGCAATCGCAGCGGTGCGAATCCACCTCGGCGAAACCAGCCTGATGGTGCGCGCCGGGGCCGCCATCGCCCGTCTGGCTGCTGCTGTGGCGCCGTTTTCCGATCGCGTCTGGATTGCCGCCGGACCTGGCAACAACGGAGGCGATGGCATCGAAGCCGCCATCCAGCTGCAGGCGCAGGGCCGCCGCGTCATGCTGACACTGGCCGGCGACCCTGACCGCTTGCCGGCCGACGCCGCAGCCGCCCTGCAACGAGCGCAGGCAAGCGGCATCACGGTTGAAGCGTCGGGTACCGCGGCGCCGGTGCTGACGAGCAAGGACATTGCAATCGACGCCTTGCTCGGCCTTGGCAGCAATCGCCCGCCCGAAGGCGCGATCGCCGAAACGATGGGCCGGCTCAATGACCAGCCGTGCAGCGTTCTTGCTGTCGATCTGCCGACCGGCATCGACGGCGACACCGGTCAACCGCTTGGCGAACTGGCGATCCGCGCAACACACACCTTGTCGCTGCTCACGCTCAAGCCGGGGCTGTTCACTGGCGCGGGGCGCGACCACGCCGGAATCGTCTGGCTCGATGACCTGGGCTGCGCCGCACCCGCCATCGGGCCCGACGCCTGGTTGAGCGGTCCGGTCGACCGCGCAGCCAGGCACCACGCGGCCCACAAAGGCAGCTTCGGAGACGTGGTCGCCATCGGTGGCGCCCCCGGCATGAGCGGCGCCGCGCTGCTGTGCGCGCGGGCGGCCCATGCCTCGGGTGCCGGTCGGGTCTGGGTGCTGCCACTCGATCGCGCGGCGCCACTGCTCGATCCGCTTCGCCCGGAATTGATGTGGCGTCGCGATCTCGACAGCTTCGACGACCAATCGCTCGGTGCCAGCACCATCGTCTGCGGCTGTGGCGGCGGCGCGGCGGTTCGCGACGTGTTGCCGCATCTGCTGGACCACGCAATGCGGCTGGTCATCGACGCCGATGCCCTGAACGCGATTGCCGACACCCCTTCACTTCAATCGACGCTGCGCGCGCGGCAGGCACCGAGCATCCTGACTCCGCACCCCCTCGAAGCGGCACGCCTGTTGGGGATCAGCACTGTGGCGGTGCAGCGCGATCGCCTGCAGGCCGCACAGGCCTTGGCCGATCGCTTTGCATCGGTGGTAGTCCTGAAGGGATCCGGCACGGTCGTCGCCGCACCGGGGGTCATCCCGAAGATCAACTCGAGCGGCAATGCGGCGCTGGCGACAGCTGGCAGTGGCGACGTGCTCGCTGGCTGGTTAGCCGGCGTCTGGGGCGCCATGGCCAGCGATCCAGACGGCCAATTGCAGGCCCCGCTTCAGGTTGCCTTCGAAGCGGCCTGTCGCGCGGTCTGGTGGCACGGCGCAATCGCCGAGGCGTCCGGGCTTCGCGTGATCAGGGCCAGCGACCTGATCGACGCCATGATCACTCAGTAGGCCGCCGGCCTGCCGCCCGGTCGACGGGACCGATCGCACGGCTTGTCAGGCGTCAGCGGCGTTTACCGCCCTTGCCACCTGAGGCTTTGCGCGCAACGGCCTTCGCCGCCTGCAGTGGGTGTGCCGCACCGCCAGCCGGCGACCCGGAACGTCCACGCGCCTGTTTTCTGGTCGCAGCCTTGATCGTCCGATCGCCGTCCTTCACCGCGGCGAGTTCAGCAGCCGCGGTCGCGTTGCGATCGCGCTTGGCCCGCACCAGCGCCACGTCTTCCTCAGGATCGCGAACCATCCTGAAATCGATCTTGCGGCCATCCAGATCGACCCTGCTGACCTGCACCCGCACCCGTGAGCCGATGCCGTAACGAACCCCGGTGCGTTCACCGCGCAGTTCCTGGCGCGCCTCGTCGAAGCGGAAATACTCGCCACCGAGTTCGGTGATGTGCACCAGACCCTCGACATACAGACCATCGAGTTGGACAAACAGACCGAAATTGGTCGCAGCACTGACAGTGCCACCGAACTCCTCGCCGAGGTGCTCACGCATGTACCGGCATTTGAGCCAGGCCTCGACATCGCGCGATGCTTCATCGGCGCGTCGTTCATTGGCGCTGCAGTGCAGCCCTGCCGCTTGCCAGGCCAGGCCATCGGCCGACAACTTGCGTGGTTTGTCGCCCGCCGTCTTGGCACGTAGCACCGCGCTTTTCTCCAGGCGGCGCGACAACTTGGCGTGGGCCT
>JBBRID010000320.1:0-4899 GCA_038221635.1 Burkholderiales bacterium | reverse complement strand
CGCGGGCTCAGCCGGATCGGCCAGCCGCTCGCGCACCGCCAACCAGGCCTGCAGCGCCCTCAGCGCCTGCGAGCCGACCGGCACGCTGCGCCGTTTGCTGCCTTTGCCGAGCACATGCGCCAGCCCATCGTCGATGTCGATCCAGCCCGACGCCTCACGCCCGGCGCGCAGGTCCAGGCCCACCAACTCGGCGATCCGCAGGCCGCAGCCATACAGCAGCTCGACGATGCATTGGTCACGCACGACAAAAGCCGGATCGGATCGCTCGGGTGCCTCGCCGCGAAAATCAGCCAGCGCCACCGCCTGGTCGACCGAAAGCGCCTTGGGCAACGGTTTGGCCCCCTTCGGCGCCCTCACGCCCTCGACCGGATTGGCTCCAATCCAGCCATTGCGACCCAGCCAGCGGTAATAACCGCGCCACGCCGACAAGGCAATCGCGATGCTGCGCGGCGCCAAGCCGAGCCGATGCAGTTGCGCGGCCCAGCCGCGCACGTGATGGGGCTTGACTTCGCGCAGCGGCGCCTGCGATGCAGCGGCAAATCGCTGCAAGCGGACAAAGGCCTCGGCGTACATCGCCAAGGTGCGCTCGGCCAGCCGACGCTCGACGCGTAGGTGCACCAGATGGGCCGCAAGGTCTTCGACCAGCGGCTCGCCGGCCAGTGTGTGCGTGGCCGACGCGCACGGCGCTGCAGGATCGCTCGGCAACGGCGGATTGGGCTTCGCCGGTGCGCCCGTTGCGCCCTCTTGAGGAGGGTGAGTGCCGACGAGAGGGCCCGCCTGCGCAGGACCGATCGCCTCAGCAACCGTCCGAGCTTCAGCAGGACTTGGGACGGCGTAGCCGCTCCGGGGATGGGCCATCAATGTGCGCGCAGCAGCCTCGACAGGCTGGCGCTGGCGGTTTCGCCGATGCGCTGCAAAAAGTCGATTCCCATATCGGCTGAATAACGGGTCGGGTCGGGCGAGCCGAGCACCAACAGGCCGAAGGTCGGATGATCACCGCTGCCACGGCGCAACGGAATCATCGCCAGCGAACTTACGCTCGACGAGTCCGGGAACCACGACGCCGCCTCGAAGCCGCCATTGACACCGCAATATGGCGTTCCCAGGCTGGCCGCAAAACTTTTCAGGTCGTCGCTGACTGCCGTGGCAAAGCCTTCACCGGCAAATTGGTCGGCAGCGCCCCAAAGGCGGATCGAGCCTTGAGGAATCAGGAACTGTTCCTTCAACTCCTCGACCAGCACCGTGGGCAGGCGGGCCTCGTCGATCGTCATGAACAGCACACGCGTCCAGCGGTACAGCTTGTCGGCGATGGAGACGTTTTCCTGGCTGTGGCGGATCATCTCGATGATCTTGCCCTCGAGGCCGCGGATCTTGTCGCGCAGCATCTCCATCTGCCGCTCCTGCAGTGAGACAGCGCGCGCGCCGTGCGGGCTGGTCAACTGGACGGCTGCAAGCAGCTCGGCCTGGCGCTCGAAAAAGCCCGGTGTATTGGCCAGGTAGTTGGCGATATCGGCTTCGGTAATGCCTTCGACGCTCACGGCGCATCCTTCATGGTTTGGAATCTTTGTGCTTGACCAGCCGGCTACAGCTCGATCTCGCCTTCGAAAACGGTGGTGGCCGCGCCACTCATCATCACATGCGACCAGCCACCGTTGGCAACGCGTCCAGCCCAGGCGATGCCGAGCCGGCCGCCACGGGTGTCGACTCCGACCTCCGGATCGAGCCAGCCCAGGCGGATTCCAGCCACCACTGCGGCACAGGCGCCGGTGCCGCAGGCCAGGGTTTCGCCGGCATCGCGCTCGAACACGCGCAACTTCACATGGCGGCGATCAACGATCTGCATGAAGCCGACATTGACCCGGCGCGGAAAGCGTTCGTGCGCTTCGAGCTGCGGCCCAAGTAGCTCGACCGCTGCACGTTCGACATCGTCGACCCGACACACCACGTGCGGATTGCCCATCGACAAGGCCGCGAACTCGACATCCACACCATCGCCGAGCTGCAACGGCCACAACTCGAAATCACCGACCTGGCGCGCCGTCAACCCATTCGCATCGAAGGGCAGGCTGGCGTGCTCGAACTTCGGCGCATTCATGTCGACGGTGACGCGCCCATCGGGCAGCAGGCGCAACTCGAGCCGGTTGTTGACGGTATCGACGCGCAAGGTGGTGCGATCGCTCAGGCCCTTGTCGTGCACGAAGCGCACGAAGCAGCGCGCCCCATTGCCGCAATGCTCGACCTCGTCGCCGCTGGCGGCGTTGAAGATGCGATAGCGGAAATCGACTTCCGGCGTGGTACTGGGCTCAACCACCAGGATTTGATCGGCACCCACGCCAAAGCGCCGGTCGCCAAGCAGCCGCAACTGCGCGGCCGACAGGGCGAGCGGCGCAGCAGTGGCGTCCAGCACGACAAAATCGTTGCCGGCACCGTGCATCTTGGTGAAGCGGATCTTCATGTGGGGATTATCCGTTGCAACGCTGCTGTATTCGGTAGGAGCGGCGTAGGCGGCTTCAGCCGCGCTTCATGTTTTTCCGGAGCCCCGAAGCGCGGCTGAAGCCGCTCTTACAGAATACGAAAATTCGTTCGGCAAGCCAGAGCCCGTCAATACAAGCTCGGCTCACCCTCAGGCCGGGTCTTGAACCGCTTGTGCACCCACAGATACTGCGCCGGGTTGCGGCGGATCTCCGTTTCGATCCAGGCGTTCATCCTGCGTGCATCGGCGAGCGGGTCGGCGGTCGGGAAATCGGTCCAGGGTTCGAGAAAACGAACCTTGTAGCCCTCTGCGCCCGGCAACAACTCAGCGACCACCGGCTGCACGATCATGTTCAACGCACGCGCCATGCGCGACGGCGCCAGCAGCGTCGCCGCCTGCTGCCCGAAGAACGGCACGAAAGCGGCATCGCGGGCACCGAAATCCATGTCGGGCAAATTGAAGAAGGCATAGCCGCGCCGGATGGCCCGAACCAGCGGCAGCGCACGGTCGCTGCGTGCAAAGATCTCGCCCCCGTCGAAACGCAAGCGACCGGCGCGGATCGCCGCATCGAAGACCGGGTCGCTCTGCTGCTGATAGATCGAGCCGACCTTGCGAGTCTGGAACAGCTGCGTGGCCACACCGGCCACATCGAGCGCAAGGAAATGCGGCACCAGCCACATCACCGGTTGATCGCTGCGCTGCGCGAGCAACACGTCGCCCTCGACCTCGATCAGCCCTTTCAGTCGCTCGACTGGCGCATACCAGAGCAGACCGCGCTCCAGCAGACTGCGACCGAGCCAGCCGAAGTGGTCGCGTGCCAAAGCCTTGCGCGCCGCCGGCGTCAGCTCGGGAAGGCAAAGTTCGAGGTTGCGCAGCGCGACGCGGCGCCGCGATCCGGCGAACCACCAGAAAATCCGTCCGAGACCGCGGCCGAGGGCCGCCTGCACACCCATCGGCAACTTGGCGATCAGCCACAGCAGGCGCAACAACAGGCGAGATGACAAAGGGTTCCTTCAGGATGCGCCCCAGACCCTAGGCCGATCGACGCGGTTCCTTGTAGCGGTGGTATCCCCACAGGTATTGCTCGGGGCAGCGCATGATCAGCCGTTCCATCGCCCGGTTGATCACTGCGGCCGATTCTGCCTGAGCCGATACATCGGTCGGCAAGGGTTCGGTGAACCGCTGGTAGTGGACGACATAACCCTGGCCACCCGGCAGCCGCTCGCCCCAGGTCAGCAGCACGGTGGCGCCGCTTTGCTGCACCAGCCGCGCCGCCAGTGTCATCGTATAGGCATCGCGCCCGAAAAACTGCGCCCAGACGCCCATGCCTTCGGGCGGCACCTGATCGGGAAGCAGGCCGACCGTATCACCGCGCTTCAACGCCCGAATCATCTGACGCACGCCGCTCAGTTCGGCAGGCACCGCCTTCATGCCGGGACGGTCGCGCGATGCTTTCATGATCTCGCGTAGCCAGGCCTGTCGCGCCGGTCGATACAGGACAGTGATCGGGTGACGCTTGCCGTGGTTGATCGCGTAGGCCTGGGCTGTGATCTCGAAGCAGCCAAGGTGCGGCGTCAACAGCACCACCCCGCGGCCCTCGGCAATGGCCTCTTCGATCAACTCGTCACCGACGCTGCGAATCGGCACGCTGGCTGCACCCCGCAGCCAAAGCCGCGGCAATTCGGCCACCATGCGCCCGGCAGCGGCAACCGCCGAGCGCGCCGCACGCGGCGTCACCCCGGCCTGTGCAACGTGGGCATCGAGCCGGCGCCGGTAGGTCGGAGACAGTCCATAGGCCAGCCAGCCCAGTGCGGCGCCGAGCGCGTGCAACCATGGCAAAGGCCATCGCGACAGCCATTGGAAGAGTTTCGACATGCTTCGTATAATGACGGCATCGCCGAGTTACTGAACTACTTGCGGGGCGATGCGGAAACCAGCAACGGTGTTCGCCGGACGGTATGCCCAGGCAGCCCGTTCAACAAATCCTGCTAAAGCGTTCGCCGCGGCTCCTCTCAACAGACCAGGCAACGCAAGTTTCCCAACCTGTTGTTCCTTATTGGAGTTTTCCGCGTGTCAAACGACTTCCTCTTCACTTCCGAATCGGTTTCCGAAGGCCACCCCGACAAGGTCGCCGACCAGATCTCGGACGCCATTCTCGACGCAATCTTCAAGCAGGACCCACGTTCGCGTGTTGCTGCCGAGACCCTGACCAATACCGGATTGGTCGTGCTGGCGGGTGAAATCACCACCAACGCCCACGTCGACTACATCCAGGTCGCGCGCGACACCATCAAGCGGATCGGCTACGACAACACCGACTACGGCATCGACTACAAGGGCTGCGCGGTCATGGTCTGCTACGACAAGCAGTCTAACGACATCGCCCAGGGCGTTGACCATGCCTCTGACGACCACCTGAACACCGG
>JBBRID010000319.1:0-4902 GCA_038221635.1 Burkholderiales bacterium | reverse complement strand
TGGTACTGCCCGCTGCCCATGTTGAACACGACATGTTGACCGGTCTGGCTGACCGCAGGGTGATCGAAATCGAGTTCGAAGGTCAGCTTGTAGCCATCGAAGGGTTCGAGCTTGGCCCACATCAGCCGCTTGCCTTCGCCTTCCCGCACTTCAACCGGCTTCTTGACCCGCAGAAACTTCTTCGGTGCCTGCTGCAATGCGATGCCCGCACTTTGCAGCAGATAGACGAACGACGCGGCCGAACCATCGAGAATCGGAACTTCCTCGCCGGTGATGTCGACGATCAGGTTGTCGATGCCAAGCCCCGAGCATGCGGACATCAGGTGCTCGACGGTCTTGACCTTCGGCGCACCCGGATCGCCGCCCGGCGACAACGCCGTAGCGAGCCGGGTATCACAAACCGCGGTGGCACTGACCGGAATCTCGACCACCTGCGGCAGATCGACGCGGCGGAAGACGATGCCACTGTCGACCGGAGCGGGTTTCAAGGTCAACTCGACGCGTTGCCCACTGTGCACACCGACGCCGATGGCACGCGTCAATGATTTCAAGGTGCGTTGGGCAAGCATGGCGCATTCTAGAAGGCCGGTGATTCCACTGTCGGGTCCGCCGGTCCTCGCGCAGTGAGGCTCAGCAGCGATTCGAGTTCGACCAGGCTGTCGGCTTCGTGCAGCGGCTTGTCGTCACGGATGCGAAGCATGCGCGGGAACCGCACCGCGATGCCGCTCTTGTGACGCGCGCTGCGGTTGATGCCTTCGAAGCCGAGTTCGAACAGCAGCGTTGGCCGGACACTTCGCACCGGACCGAATTTGTCGACCGTGGTCGCACGGATCAAGCGGTCGACGACCGCGAACTCGGCATCGGTCAGGCCACTGTAGGCCTTGGCGAAGGGCACCAATTGAAGCGCGCCATCGACCGGCGGGCGCCGCGCCGCGATTGCCTCCGCCACCGCCAGCGCCTCCGTCGCATCGGCCGGGCGCCGGTTCCAGACAGCGAAGGTGTAGTCGGTATAGACGCTGGCGCGCCGCCCATGGCCGGCCTGGGCATAGATCAGCACCGCATCGACGGTGAGCGGATCGATCTTCCATTTCCACCAGGTGCCGGCGTCGAGACCAGCCTGCTTGCGCCGCCCATGCCCGTAGTGCGCCAGTCGGTGTTTCAGCATCAGACCCTCGACACCGCGCGTGCGCGACTGTTCGCGCAGCGTTGCCAGTTCGTTCCAGTCTCGGCCACTCAGCAACGGTGAAAGCTGCAGCCCCGGCGCGGCGCCGCCGGCCGCGAATGTCTCGAGCGCGTGGCGACGCTGATGTTGCTCCTGGCCACGCAGGTCGCGGCCGGCCAGCGCCAACAGGTCGTAGGCGATGAAGTCGGCCGGCAAATCGGTCAGAATCTTGCGGGTCAGCGTTTTGCGGCCGATACGTTTCTGCAGCAGCGCAAATGGTGCAGCGGCATCGTCTTTCCAGATTACGATTTCGCCGTCGACGATCGTGCCCTCGGGCCAGTTTTGCGCCAGCGCGACGACTTCCGGGAAGCGCTCGGTGATCAACTCCTCGCCACGCGACCAGACCCAAGTGTGCCCACCCTGGCGAACCACCTGAGCCCGGATGCCATCGTATTTCCACTCGATTTGCCAATCGCCGGTCGGGCCGAGTTTCGATTGGAAATCGGCGGTGGCCAAGTCCATCGGGTGGGCCAGGAAAAACGGCAAGGGTTGACCACTGCTCGCCGTCGCGTGTTCTTCCGAGGCTGGATCTTGCGCCGGGGCGACGAGCCGCTCGAAGGCCGCGGCGTCAGGGCGTGCCAGCTTGTCGGTATAAGCCATCATTCGCTGGGCGACCAGCTTGGCATCGAGCGCGGCGTGCTCAGCCAGTGCACGCTGCACCAGCAGCTTGCTGACGCCGACCCGGAAGCCGCCGCCGATCAGCTTGTTGAGCAGAAAGCGGCCGGTCGCGTCGAGCTCGTTCCAATAGCCGGCAATCGCATCGGCTTGTTGCTCGGGCGAACGTTCGCGCAACGGAAGCAGGCACTCTTCGATCCAAGATGCCAGGCCGCGATCGCCGGCGTGCTCAGCAGGTGGAAGGATCAGCGAGATCGTTTCCGCGAGGTCACCGACGGCCTGGTAACACTCCTCGAACAGCCAATCGTCAATTTTCGCGATGCCGCAGGCAAGTGTGCGCAAGACCTTCGTCGACACAGTCTGGCGCGGCTTGCCACCGGCCAGAAAATAGACGGCCCATGCGGCATCTGCCGCTGACGCGCACCCGAAATAGCGACGCAGCGCCGCCACCTTGTCAGCTGTCGAGGTGCTGGCGTCGAGCGCGCGAAACAGTTCGGCGAAGCGCCGCATCAAGGGTTGTCTTCGCCCACCTTCACCAGCGTGACCGGCACCGGCGAATGCTTCAGCAGTGCCGACGCCACCGAACCCGGCGAACCGGCCCCGCTGCCCATCACCACCGCATCGCAGCCGTAGTTCTCGACCAGTTCGACCAGCAGGTTGCCGGGGTCGCCGCCAACGACCTCGCTTTCCCACTGCGCCCCGGCCGCCTGCAGCAGCGCCTCGGCATCGGACAACAGGTCGGCACCGGCGGCACGGCGAACGTCGGATAGAACTTCGGCATCGTGAGCCACGACGATTTCGTACAGTGAAGGCGGTACCTGAACGTTGGCCAGAACAAAGGTCAATTGCAGGCCTTCGGCGCGCAGGCCCAGGGCGTGCCGCACCGCGGCCAACGAAGCCTCCGAACCATCGACGGGCAGCAAGATTTTCATGATCGGATCCTGTTTGAAGTTATCAGCCTAGCTTACCCGCCGACATTACCCGTGTCGGGGCCTCGACCGGTTGCATTTTCTTCACGATCGTCGCCATATTCGGTGCGGAAACTGCCCGCCTGCAGGCCTTGTTGTTGCAACCATCGAACCATCACCGCCTCGTAGCCATGGGTGACGATGACCCGCTCGGCACCGGTCGCCCTGATTGTCCGTTGCAAGCCGGGCCAATCGGCGTGATCGGACATCACGAAACCGCGGTCGACGCCGCGGCGGCGGCGCGCGCCGCGCAATTGCATCCAGCCGCTGGCGAAGGAATCACTGACATCGCCCAGGCGTCGAGCCCAGGCACTGCCGTGTACAGATGGCGGCGCGATCACCAGCGCGCGCCGCAACTCGTCGGCAGACGCCTCGTCGACGGCGAGCGTCGCAGGCAAGGCAACTCCGGCAGTTCGGTACGCGTGATTCAGGTTCGCAACCGCCCCATGGACAACGATCGGCCCGATCGTCGGGTCGACACCGGCCAGGATGCGCTGTGCCTTGCCGAAGCTGTACGCCAGCAGCAGACTGGCCCGCCCGCCGGCCGCATTGGCTGCCCACCAGGCATTGATTTCAGCGAACAGTTCAGCCTGGCGTTGCCAGCGATAGATCGGCAAACCGAAGGTACTCTCGGTGATGAAACAGTCGCAGCGAACCACTTCGAAGGGAGTACAGGTCGGATTGGCGTCGTCCGCACCAGCGTGGTCGCCACTGGCGAAGTAGTCGCCGGACGCGACCCACACCCGCCCACGGTGTTCAATCCGCAACTGGGCCGAGCCGAGCACGTGGCCGGCCGGATGCAGGCTGATCGTCACGTCATCGAGCGTCAGCCGCTCGCCGTAGGCCAGGGTCTGCAGGTCGATGTCGCCCAGGCGAGCGCGCATCACGCCCGCGGACGGGGTCGAGGCCAGGTAATGCGAATGGCCGACCCGCGAATGGTCGGCGTGGGCATGGGTGATGACGGCCCGATCCACCGGGCGCCATGGGTCGATGTAGAAGTTGCCAGCCTGGCAAAAGAGACCTTCCGGCCTCGCCACAACCAGATCGTCGGGAGCCATCGCGTTCAGTACCGTCCGGTCGCACCGGCGACGCGCAGATAGACGTAGGCAACCCAAGCCACCAGTGCGCGACGCAGGATCGCGAACACGCCGGAACTGCGGCCCGTCAACGGGTCGATCTCCCGGGACACGCTCAGGGCCGACTCGAAATGTCCCGCCAGTTCGGCACTGAATTCATGGTCGCGAACGATCACGTTCGCTTCGAGGTTCAACAACAGCGACAAGGGATCGATGTTCGAGCTGCCAACCGTCGCCCAGTCGTCATCGACGATCGCCACCTTGGCATGCAGGAAGGCCGGCATGTATTCGTAGACACGAACCCCGCTGACGAGCAACTCGTCGTACAAGGCCTGGGCCGCAAGGCCGGCAATGCGGTAGTCGAGCTTGCCCTGGAACAACACCCTGACCCGAACCCCGCGCTTGGCGGCTTCACGCAGCGTGCGGCGAAATTCTGAGCCAGGATAGAAATACGGCGAGATCAGATCGATGCGTTGGCGCGCCTCGCGCAGCGCCGCGATGTAACTTCGCTCGATGGTGCGGCGCTGACGCAGGTTGTCGCGTATCACGAAGGCCGCCTCCATTGGTTCGACCGCACCGGCTCTGGCGCGCAGGCCGCCTCCACGCGGCATCCGCAGCTGCCGAAACAGCCGCCGCAGTCGCAGCAAGGGTTCCCCGCTGCGCGCCAGCGCACGCAATTCGTCGCGAAAATCGCCGCCCAGCCAGGCGCGTGTCCACAAGGCTCGCGCGGCCTGCTCGACCTGCGCAACGATTGGCCCCTCCACCTCGACCGCAAAATCGAGACGCGGCAACTCACTGATGCCATGGCGCAAATCGTTGCGATCATCGAGGATGTTGATGCCGCCGACGAAGGCGACCTCGCCATCGACCACACATAATTTCTGGTGCAGGCGGCGCAACTGGCCGGGTTGCAGCCAGGTCCACCAGCGGTACATCGGCCGAAAGATCGCCAGCGCAATGCCTGGTCCGGAGTGACCGGTCATGCGCGACTGCAGCAGCGGTATCGCCGCCTTCGAGCCGA
>JBBRID010000318.1:0-4940 GCA_038221635.1 Burkholderiales bacterium | reverse complement strand
TCGCAGAAAGCAGTTCAGCAAGCGCTGATCGGCCGATGCGGCTGCCCTTGCGGCAGTAGCATCGCCGCTGGATCGCTGTCGAGATCGCCCGACTGCATCCGCTTCGAAGCCGCCTCGTGCGGCTTCTTTCGTTTTAAGTTCCTTTGCGACTCGACCTGCACACTCTGGATCAACCGGATCAAGCATCTGCCGCGGAGCCGGCTCCGCGATGGAGGATCTCCGGGGGTGGGTTCTTGCCATGCGACTGAAACTGCTTCGTCGGCGTTTGTCGATCAGTGCACCGCGGATGATTGTGCGCAGCCACATGCCGTGGCCGTTGCGCTGGGTGCTGGCGGCGCTGGTGTTCGGTTTTTCCGCCGCCTTGGCTTTGTGGGCCTTCGAATTCGGCAAGAGCATTGCCGGCCTCGATCGGGACTCCAAGCTGGAACTTAGTCGCCTGCGCAGTGAGGTCGAGCAGCTGAAGGTCGATCGTGAGCAGGCGGTGTCGGTGGCGAACACGGCCGAGAGCCTGCTGACTGCCGAAAAGTCTGCGCTGGATCGACTCGCGCAGCAAGTACGCCAGATCGAAGCCGAAAACCTGACGTTAAAAGCTGATCTCGGCTTCTTCGAACGCTTGTTGCCAGCCGGAATCGATGACGGCCCGAGCATTCGGGGGCTGCAGGTTCAGATGCAGGATAACGGACAGTTGCGGTTCCAACTGCTGGTGATGCAGACCGGTCCGAAAGGGCGCCCGGATTTCAACGGCAAGTATTTGTTCACGTTGATGGGCAGCCTGCATGGAAAGCCTTGGGTTTACCCTGTACCTGGGGGGCCGCAGCTATTCCAGTTGAAACAATATGCACGCATCGAAGGCAACATCGATCTGCCGCCGGATGCCGTGGTAAAAACAGTACAGGTCAAACTGACCGATAACGCGGGAGTGCTGAAGGCCTCCCAGTCTGCAGCGCTCTGAGTCGCGGCTCGCCCAGGCAGCATCATTGCCGGCTCGCGCCCAGCCATCAGAAAGGAGGGCCCGGCATGTTCGGGAAAAAACAGCAAGCCCCGATCCGTACCTTGATCGGGGAGGGGACAGTGATTCGCGGAGAGCTGCATTTCAGCGACGGCTTGCGAATCGACGGGCAGGTGATCGGCGATGTCGTCGCCATCGGTGGTGGGCGCAACATTCTCGTCATCAGCGAGAAAGCGCGGGTCGAAGGCACGGTGCATGCTGGCCATGTCATCGTAAACGGCTCGGTCACGGGGCCGCTGACCTCCACCGAACTGCTCGAACTGCAGCCGAAGGCGGTGATCTGTGGTGACGTCAAATATGAGCGCCTGGAAATGCATCAGGGCGCTGAGATCGACGGCGAGTTGAGGCCATTGCGTGGCGACTCGCAGGATGAAGAGAAACCCCCCTTGAAGCTCGCTGCTTCCAATCAAGGATAATTCGGCGTGTTGATAAGTTTTTGAAGGAGTGCCCGATGAGTGCTGTAGCAGAACAAGTTCAGAGTCTCGAAGTCGATGCACCGCCGGTGCCCTTGGTCTTCACCGACAGCGCGGCATCGAAGGTGAAAGAACTGGTCGACGAGGAAGGCAATCCGGATCTGAAGTTGCGCGTATTTGTGCAGGGTGGCGGTTGCTCCGGCTTCCAGTACGGATTCACTTTCGATGAAATCGTCAACGAAGACGACACGCAGATGAACAAGAACGGCGTCACGCTGTTGATCGATGCGATGAGCCTGCAATACTTGGCGGGCGCCGAGATCGATTACAAGGATGACCTGCAGGGCGCGCAGTTCGTGATCAAGAATCCGAATGCGACCACCACCTGTGGATGTGGCTCGAGCTTTACCGTTTGAGCGAGGCCTTCCTCGAACAAGCAAAAGCCGCCTGCGGGCGGCTTTTTCGCGACCGAGCAACTGCCCTTCAATTGCTGTTCAATCGCCCGGGTAGATCGCGCCCAGAATCCGCGGACCGCGGGCGCCGGTAACCGCGGGCAGGTTGGCAGGCCTGCGCAGAACACAGGCCCGAGCCAGCCAGGCGAAGGCCACCGCTTCGACCTGACTGGCTGGCAGACCGGCGGTATCGCTGGCGGCAACGGGCAGACCTGGTAGGCGCATCGCCAGCCTTTGCATCAGGTGTGAATTGAGCGCACCGCCGCCACAAACGAGCAGGCGTTCGGCATCCGGTGCATGCTGGTGCAGATCGCGGGTGCAAACCCATGCGGTGAGCTCTGCGAGAGACGCCTGAACATCGCGTGGGTCGATCGCCGATGCGCTGCCCCGCAGCTTGAGCGCAGCCTCGAGCCAAGCGGCATTGAACCGATCTCGGCCCGTGCTTTTGGGTGGATCGGCGGCAAAAAACGGCTCGGCTTGTAATTGCTTCAACAGCTGAGTGTCGACCTGCCCACCGGCCGCCCATCGTCCACCGGCGTCGAAAGCCTGCCCCAGGTGACGGCCGCACCACAGGTCCATCAAGGCATTTCCCGGTCCGCAGTCGAAGCCGATGGTTTCCCCGTTGCCGCGCAGAACCGTCAGGTTGCTCATGCCGCCTAGATTGAGCACGGCAACCGTCGTGGTGCTCGAACCGAACATGGCTCGATGGAATGCCGGGACCAGCGGTGCGCCCTGGCCGCCGGCCGCCAGGTCGCGGGAGCGAAAATCGGCAACCACATCGATTCCGGTCGATTCGGCCAGCAGCGCCGCGTTGTTCAGCTGGCTGGTGTAGCCGATGCCGTCGAATTCGCCCGGGCAGTGACGCACGGTCTGTCCATGGCTGCCGATTGCACGCACCTCGGCGATTGAGCGTCCGGAAGATGCCATCAGACGGGCCACGATCAGCGCGCTGATGTGAGCCAGGGTGCTGGCTGCCAGTGCTGCGCGATGCAACTCGTCGCTGCCCGATGCATTGAGCGCCAGCAGCTCGCTGGCGAAGGCTGGATCGAACGCACTGTGCGCGTGGCTCAATACCTTGATCTGACCAGTGTCACATTCGGCCAGATCGACCAGCACCCCGTCCAGCCCGTCGAGCGAGGTGCCCGACATCAGACCGATATAAAGCTCGGACATCGGATCAGACCGTGCTCACGTCAGCATGCCGAACTGACCGTCCGAACGGTATGGCCGAACCGGCAGGTCGCAAAGATGCGAATGTCACTCGGCGTATTCAGACTGCCGGGATGCCGTCTGGGCAATGTCGAGCTGGCTGCGAATGTCGGCAGTCAAGCGGCCGAACACGGCACGCGAGCGGGCCGACACTTCGTTGGTCTCGGACGAGCGTGCCACGACCATCGGGTCGATGTGGTCGCCCTTGACGATGAACTCGAAGTGCAGGTGCGGGCCCGTCGCCCAGCCTGTTGAGCCGACCGCGCCGATCACGTCGCCCTGCTCGACGCGCTGACCGCTGCGTACGTTGATCCGGCTGAGGTGGGCATAGACAGTGGTCCGCTCGTTGCTGTGGCGAACCTTGATGACATTGCCGTAGCCGCCTTGGCGACCAGAAAATTCGATCACGCCGTCACCAACGGAGCGAACGGCTGTGCCGGTCGGGGCGCCATAGTCGACACCCTTGTGCTGCCGCCACGTGCGCAGGATCGGATGCAGGCGCATCGAAAAACCCGAGGTGACGCGGGAGAACTCGAGCGGACTGGCGAGGAAGGAGCGGCGCTTGTTCTGGCCGTTCATGTCGAAGTAGGCGCCACGAGCGGCGCTGCCGGTGGCCGCAGCATCAGCGAACCAGACCGCGCTGTGAACCGTGCCGTCGTTGATGAACTCAGCCGCAAGCACTTTGCCTGCACCCTGGTTCCAGGTGATTTGTTCGTCGTCTGCCATCAGCGCTTCGTACAGCACCGAGAAGGTGTCGCCGCGGCGCAGTTGACGTCGAAAATCTATATCAGCTGAAAAAATCTCGGCGATCTGGCTTGCCACGACATCGGGAATGCGCGCATCGTCGGTGGCCGCGAACAGCGATTGGCGAATCGTTCCACTGCCCAGACGCTGGCGTGCCTGCAACGGAGCCAATTTGATCGCCGCTACGAACGGCGAGCTGGCCCGAGCGGTGCGCTGCATCTCGAACCGGCTGAAGTGGGTGCCGAGCAGGTTGGAATCGTCGGGCGCGTAACGGGCAATGAGTTGCTCGAGCCGGCCGCTGCCGTCGGTTCTGGCCTGGATCATCTTGCCGGAACGGCCGACGAACAATTCGCGGGCGACCGCGTCCTCGCGCAGGAACGCAGCGGCAACCGCGTCGACGATGCCCAACCGCTTCAGCAGGCTGTCCACCGTATCGCCACTGCGCGTTGTTTCGCTGCGATACAGCGAGACGCTGTGGGCGGCCAGGGCTTCGAGCTGGCTTGCGATGTCGTTGGTAACGACCGACTCGCTGATGATCTGCGTTGGCAGGTCGGCAGCGTCCGGGGCCATCGGCGCGATGCCGAATGCAGTCGCCGCAAATCCAACCATCGCAACAACTGCCGCGGCGGTGATGCTGCGCGAGTGGCTGCCGAGAAATGTGGTGGTGAAGGTGCCCGAGCGCTTCAGGGCCCGAGTGAGTGTCTGGTCTAGGTTGTCTGCTGGCGGAATCAATTCAGGCAGGAGCGTTGCGCTCAATGGGGCCCTTCCATCAACCGAGGCGCGATGGAAGATGCCGAGTGACAAGGGGCGCCGTCTTCTAGAATCGCCGGAGGCCGAGTTACAACAAGCCTGCAACGATCCAGATGCAGCTACAGCAGTGCAGGCGCTGCAATGAGTGCCGATTATATCTGCCACCCCTTCGTTCACGACGGGGAAAACCCATAGCTTTACAGGTGAATCCATCAGTGACCATGACCGGCAACACCCCGCCCGCCTACCCGATCACCGAGCGCAGCCGGGTTGCTCTGGAAGCCTCGCGGCGGCATTGCGACGAACTGCTGCCTGAAGACGAATGGTTGCAGAAGCTGGCGCGGTCCGAAGCCACCGGGCAGC
>JBBRID010000317.1:0-4953 GCA_038221635.1 Burkholderiales bacterium | reverse complement strand
CTGCGTGCTGATGTTGTCGATCAGCAGCCTGTTCTACATCATCGTCGGGCAGTACCTGTTCTCGCGGGTCTTGAAGCTGGCCCCGATCTCGGGGTATGCGCCGGGGTTGGACGCCGTGAAGTTCCTCGTGCTGCCGATCGCGCTGTCGCTGCTTGCCCGGCTGGGGGGTGAAGCACGCCTTTACCGCGCGATGTTCCTGGAGGAAATCGGCAAAGACTATGTGCGCACCGCGCGTGCCAAGGGACTGTCCGAGACCGCGGTCATGTATGGCCATGTGCTGCGCAATGCGCTGATTCCGATCGTCACCAGCGCCGGCTCTTATCTGCCGTATGTATTCCTAGGCAGCCTGGTGTTCGAGAGCTTCTTCGGCCTGCCGGGTCTCGGTGCCTACGTGATCGAGGCCATCAGCAAGCAGGATTTCGCGGTGGTACGGACCATGGTCTTCCTGGGCTCGCTGCTATACATCGCCACCTACGTGCTCATCGACATTGCCTACACGTGGGTTGACCCGCGCGTACGGCTGGCCTGACGGATTCGCAAGCAATGCCCAAGTTTGTTCTGCTCTGGACCGACGCAGCGTTCTGGCTGCTGTTTTTCGCGCTCCTCGCGTACGTGGTGTTCGTTTTGCGCAGCCCGCAATTGCGTACCAACTGGCGCAAGGTGTTCTTCAACGGCCCGGCGCTGGCGTCTTCGCTGGTCCTGATTTTGTGCCTCGGAGTCACTCTGGTCGACAGCGTCCACTACCGGCCCTTGCTGCCGAAGTCGGTATCGGCACCCGATGCGCCCGCCGCCTACGACTCGCGTACGCGGTCGCTGTTGGACGCAATCATCTGGGATCTCATCGAGTCGAGAGAGGCGACCTACTCGGTGCCGCTGTCCTATCTGGGGTTCACCAAGGATTCGGTCACGGTCGACGGCGAAGTCCGGCGCGTGGCACCGCGACTGAAGTTCGCCGGCGCGCACCTCACCGACCCCCAATCTCAGTGGGCGGCCGATCTCGCCATCCGAGGCGCCATCGGTCTGTTCTTCGGCATCGTGGCTGCGGTGGCTTTGAGTGTGATCGGCGTGTTTTTGATCGCGCGCAGCCAGCGGGCGCCGACGGTGGCGATGGGTCGCGACATCCTGCAGCGGCGTACCCAGGTGCCATGGATCGCGGCTTTCGGAATGTTGTGGCTGCTGTGCCTGCTGATCGGGCCGGCGACGGCGCTGTCGGGCCCTTACCACCTGCTGGGGACCGACCTGACCGGTAACGATGTGCTGCTGCAGTCGCTGAAAAGCATCCGCACCGCGTTCGTGATCGGCACGCTGGCGACGGTGGCCACGCTGCCGTTGGCGGTGGGCCTGGGACTGCTGGCGGGCTATTTCAAGGGCTGGGTGGACGAAGCCATCCAGTACCTCTACACGGTTTTGTCGTCGATCCCCAACGTGCTGCTGATCGCGGCCTGCGTGCTGATGGTGCAGGTGTTCCTGGACAAGAACCCGAACCTGTTCGAAACCGGTGCCGAGCGGGCGGACCTCAAGCTCTTCCTGCTGTGCGCGGTGTTGGGCCTGACCGGCTGGGCCGGCCTGTGCCGGCTGTTGCGCGGTGAGACATTGAAGCTGCGCGAACTGGAATACGTGCAGGCGGCCAATGCCTTCGGCGTCAGCGACACGCGCATCATGGCGCGGCACATCTTTCCGAATGTCGCCCACCTGATGCTGATCGTGACGGTGCTCGAGTTTTCGTCGCTGATCCTTTATGAGGCCGTGCTGTCGTATGTGGGCGTCGGCGTCGACCCGTCCATGAACAGTTTCGGCGGCATGATCAACATGGCGCGCAACGAGATGAGCCGCGATCCGGTGGTCTGGTGGTCGTTTGCAGCAGCCTTCGGATTCATGGTGACGCTGGTGCTGGCGGCCAATCTGTTTGCCGACGGCGTTCGCGACGCCTTCGACCCGCGGGCACGCTCGTTCAGGCCACGCCGGACTGCGTCGCCTGATGCGTCGCCAGATTCGTCGCAGCCTACGACATAGTCTCGGAAACATGACATACGAACCCGCATTACGGCCATGCTGAGAATCACCGACCTGAAAGTGGCCATCGATTCCGAGTCCGGACTCGTGCGCGCCATCGACGGGCTCAGCCTGGCGATCAGCCGCGGCGAGACCTTTGCGCTGGTCGGCGAATCGGGCTGTGGCAAAAGCATGACCGCGCTGGCCATGATGCGCCTGCTGCCCGAAGCTGGCCGCGTCACCGAGGGACGGCTCGAGGTCGAGGGCGAGGATGTGTTCTTGCTGCCCGAGTCCCAGATGCGGGCAATTCGCGGCGGACGAATCGGCATGATCTTCCAGGAGCCGTCGACCAGCCTGAATCCGGTGATGCGGGTCGGCGACCAGATCGTCGAGGCGATCGAGAACCACACCGCGTTGCGCGGTGCTGCTGCGCGCGCGAAGGCGATCGAATGGCTCGGCCGGGTCGGCATTCCCGAGCCCGAGCGCCGCATCGACGAATATCCATTCCGCTTGAGCGGAGGCCAGAAGCAGCGCGTGATGATTGCGATGACGCTGGCGGCCGAACCCGATTTTCTTGTGGCCGACGAGCCGACGACGGCTCTCGACGTGACGATCCAGGCGCAGATCCTCGACCTGCTGCGCGAACTGCAAAAAGAGCAGGGCATGGGACTGCTGCTGATCACGCATGATCTGGCCGTGGTCTCGGGCATGGCGGACCATGTCGCGCTGATGTATGCCGGGCAAATCATCGAGGTCGCCAGCGCCGACGAGTTCTTCTCTGCGCCCAAACACCCGTATGCCCGGCTGCTGCTACAGGCGCTACCCGATGCGCACAAGCGTGGCGGCTCGCTGGCCGCGATCCGCGGCACCGTGCCGCCGCTCACTCAGCGCTTCGATGCGTGCCGATTCGCGCCCCGTTGCGACAAGGTGTTCGATCATTGCCGCCAGGCGCCGCCCGAATTGCTGCCGCTGCAGCAGGCGCCGAGTCGCAGCGTGCGCTGCTTTCTGTATGACGCGGCTGTGGTTCAGCCGGCCGCGGTGGCCGTCGAACCGACGGCTGCGGTTCCTGCAGCCCGCCGCGACAAGGCACACGAGTCGACCACCACGGCCACCCCCTTGCTGCAGGTCAAGGACCTTAGTGTCACATTCCCGATCCGCAGCGGCCTGCTGCGCCGCTCGACCGGCGGATTTGTTGCCGTCGACGGCGTGTCGTTCGACATTGCGGCCGGGCAGACCCTCGCGCTGGTCGGCGAATCGGGATGTGGCAAGACGACCACCGGCAAGGCGATCGTCCAGTTGTTGCGACGTCAGGCAACGATCGAAGGACAGGCGCTGTTCGATGGCAACGATCTGTTCTCTCTCGAAGGGGCGGCACTGCGGCACGCCCGCAGCGCGGTGCAGATGATTTTCCAGGACCCGTTTGCCTCACTGAATCCGCGCATGCGCGTGTTCGACATCCTCGAGGAAGGCTTGTTGTCGCTGAAGCCCGAGGTCAATGCCGAGCAGCGCCGCGAGCGGCTGCGGACGATGATCGAGCGGGTCGGACTGCGCCATGATGCGTTGGATCGCTATCCACATGAGTTTTCTGGCGGCCAGCGGCAGCGGCTGGCGATTGCGCGTGCACTGGCTGTCGAGCCGCGGCTGATCGTCTGCGACGAGCCGACTTCGGCGCTCGATGTCTCGGTGCAGGCGCAGATCCTCAACCTGTTGCGTGAGTTGCAGGACGAACTGTCGGTGTCCTACCTGTTCATCACCCACAACATCGCGGTGGTGGCTTATCTGGCCGACCGCATCGCGGTCATGAACAGTGGCCGCCTCGAAGAGATCGGCTCGGCTTCGCAGGTGCTGGAACAACCGCAATCCGCGTACACGCGTGAGTTGCTGGCGGCGGTGCCGCGGATTGAGCAAGTGGCTTGAAGCGGCGCTGACAAGGCAGAACCCGCGTGCCGCTCAGGCTGCGCCCGCTCCTGAAAATCAGGGCGCGAACACCTCGATGGTGAGTGCCTCGACCACCGTGAAGTGCTTGACGTTGGCCGTAATCAGCGTGGCCCTGATCTCGATGGCGGTGGCGCCGATGAGCGCATCGGCCAGGCGCATGCCGTGAGAGAGCGCCAGTGCGTCGATCAAATCAGCCGCGCGCCGCGTGATAGCCGGCGTGATCGACACAAATCTCGGTATTGCGCGCAGCCAAGCCCTTCTTCAGCCGCGCGAGTTCAGTCTTGTCGCGGCAACCTTGCGCCAGCTCGATGTAGGTGACCGCCGAAATCCGCCAAGTGTCGATGGCCTGCAACCGCTCGGCCGCGCCCAAATGCCCGCGCGTTAGCCACACCAGCACATCGGAGTCGATCAGCATCGCTGATCAGTCTGTGCCAGTCAGGTTGCTGAACCGATTAACGCGGATCCCGCGCACGTAGCCGGCGACATCGGCCATGTCATCGCGATCGCGCCACATCCCAAAAAGCGGATCATCGACGTAGGCCTTGGCGCTATCTTGATCCTCGGCTTCGATGCGCACCGTCACGGTCGCACCGGGCGCGCTGGCCAGTTTGGCGCGCCATTCGGCTGGTAGTTCGGCCACGGGCACATGCTCGAAAACGACTGCGTTCATTGGGCACCTTCCTTAGTTGCTGGTTTTAACGGCCTTCCAGCGCAAGCCAGGCTTCGATCAGTTCCTGCAAAAACGTCCAGGCTAGATGCCCAATTTGCACCCAGTGCGCCAGCTCTCGCACTGTAGATTGTAGATTTGTTGTTGCCTCGGCGCATGGCGTGATCCTGGGCGTTTGGTCGACCTAAATAGTCGTCCTCTCAGCGGCAGTGGCTGGCGATCGCTCGTGCACTGGCTGTCGAGCCGCGGCTGATCGTCTGCGACGAGCCGACTTCGGCGCTCGATGTCTCGGTGCAGGCGCAGATCCTCAACCTGTTGCGTGAGTTGCAGGACGAACTGTCGGTGTCCTACCTGTT
>JBBRID010000316.1:0-4959 GCA_038221635.1 Burkholderiales bacterium | reverse complement strand
GACGGGCGGCACCGACCGTGCCACCTGGTTCCTCAACGTCCTCGCGAATGCCGACAGTTTCGCCCCCGGCACCCCCGAAGCGTCGGCCGCTGCCTTCATGAAGGCCAATCACATCGATGGCGCTGCGGTTGCGCATGTGCTGCGGTCGCAACAATCGACCCCCATCGAAGCGTTGCGGGCGATGGCCATTCGCACCCTTGTCCTGTGCGGTCGCAACGACGAGGACAATGGCTCGGCCGCCGACCTCGCGCTCGAACTGCCCAATGCCGCGCTCGTCCAGATCCCCGGCAATCACATGAGCGCCGTCACCAAGCCCGATTTCGGCGCCGCAATCGCCGCCTGGCTGCAGCACGCGTGAACAAGGGCGGAGTACCGGCTTCGACCGGTATCTGGACGCCGCAGGCGGCAGGAGAGGCCTGGACGCCACGAATTGATGGGAACGGCTGGACGCCGCAGGCCGCACTGGCGCGCCGACGCATCGCCGTGGTCGTCAATGGCAAGTCGCGGCGCGGGCGCGAACTGTTCAAGGCGGCTTTGGAAGGCCTGACCGACGCTGGTTTCACCATCACCGCCGCACAGGCCCTGCGCAACCCGCGGCTGCTCGGCACCAAGCTCGACCAGTTGATTGCCGAAGGCCATGACGTGATCGCCGTCGGCGGCGGCGACGGCTCGCTGGCGCTGGCGGCGGGCAAGCTCGCCGGCCGGCCGCTGCTCCTCGCGGTGCTGCCTTTCGGCACCGCCAACAGTTTTGCGCGCACGCTGGGCATCGAACCCGAAGTGGCGCCGGCCGTCGCGGTGATCGCGGACGGCGATGTGACGAAAGTCGATGTCGTCGCCGTGGCCGATACGCATTTCATCAACAGCGCCACCATCGGCATTCCGGCGCGGATCGCGCAAGACATTCCACCCGGCCTCAAGCGTACCCTTGGCCGCGTCGGTTATCTGCTTTACGGCTGCTGGAAATTCCTCAGGCTTCAGCCCTTCACTGCGCGCATCGCCATTCCGGGCCAGCCCGACATCGTCGAGCAGGTTCTTGAAATCCGCGTCGGCAACGGTGCTTTCGTCGGCGGCTTGCGCGTCATCGACGGCGCCGACCCCGAAAGCCGCGACGTCGTCATACAGCTCGTTCGTGGCCGCTATGCCGCTGCCCTTGCCGGCGTCTGGGCCGCCAGCCTGGCGGGGTGGCGCCCGGCACGTTCACGGGTGCGCGAAATTCGCGCCCGCGCCTTCACCATCAGTTGCACGCCCGAACAGCCGCTCTCGGTGGACGGTGAGACCGGCACCCGCACCCCGGTTGCCTTCTCCGTCGACCCCGGCGCCCTCAATGTCATCGTCCCACGCGGATCGAACGCGGCGTCGCGCGCCGAAGACTAGAGTCTGTTTGCACGGAGACGGACTCGAAGCCTCCGACGGTTGGGGCCGTCGGCCCCAAACCCCATTCAGCAGCTATCATGCGGTTGAGCCGCGATCGCGCTATCCCAACACGTTATCATTCCGATTAAGTAACGATTTCAGAGGTATATCGCCCTTGCGCTTGACATGGGCACCGGTCTGGACAAGTTTTTGTCGGCATTGGTTCGAACGACAGTTTGGGTCGTTCGGAAAAAGCGTGGGGCGCGATTTGGCACGGTCGGCATCCAGTCATGCGCATCCTGTCAGCCGCATGGCGGCCTTGCACGGATTCATCGAAGTTGCGCGCTCGGTCGGAGTCGATCCCGTGGCCCAGCTGCGGGCTGTCGGGATCACCCCGTCGGCGCTGGCTGACCCCGAGCTTTGGGTCGCATCCGAAAAGATGAATATCTTGCTGGAGAATACAGCGGCGGCGGCGAACTGCCCGCACTTTGCCTTGCTGATGGTCGAGGCACGCAACCTTTCGCATCTGGGGCCCATCAGCCTTCTCGTCGCCCACCAACCCGATGCGCGGAGCATCATCAAGAGCCTGTGCGAGCACCAGCGCCAGATGAACGAGGTCCTCGTTCTCAGTCTCGAAGAAAGCCAGGATTGCGCCACCCTGCTGGTGGACATGCTGCCCGGTTACGGCGCGCGGCAATATGTCGAAGGCTGCGTCGGGACGGCCTTTCGCACCGTCAACGACCTCATGGCCGGCCGCTGGCGCGCCGAATGCGTGCATTTCCGGCACTCGGCCCCTGCCGATCTTGCGGTCCATCGCCGCCTTTTCGGCTGCCCCATCGAGTTCAATTCGGACCGCGATGGCATCTCCTGCGCGTCCTCGATGCTCGATCTGCCGAATCCGTCGAGCCACCCTTCGACGGCGCGCCATGCCACCAAATTCCTCAGCATGTTGTCGGCGGAACGGCCCGCGGCATCGATCGTCGATCGCACGCGCCACGCCATCAACCTGCACATGCACAGCGCCGATGCCACGATCGATCGGGTTGCCGGCAGTCTCGGCGTGCACCCCCGCGCGCTCCAGCGAACCCTCGATCGCGAAGGCACCTCGTTCGCGACGCTGCTCAATCAGGCGCGACGCGAGCTCGCGCTGCGCTATCTCGTGACATCGACACATTCGATTTCGCGGATTTCCGATCTGCTGGGCTATTCGAACCAGAGCTCGTTCACCCGCTGGTTCGCGAATGAATTCGGCGCATCGCCCGGGACATGGCGTGAAGACCGTTCGAGAGACGCGTCATAGCCGACGCCGGCGCGTTGCCTCAGCCGGCGTGCAATCCGGCTTATGCCGCGGCCACAATGCTCAGCCAGCGACCGCGCGCTGCAACCCGGACGACAGGCGCCACGCAATCGCTCGCTACGGCTGGACTGAAGAAGAACCCCTGCCCGTGCGAGACCCCCAGCCGGCGCAGGAGATCGACCTGCTGAAGAGTCTCGATCCCTTCCGCGACGATACTCCAGCCGAGCTGGGCCCCGAGCGTCGCAATTGCATGGATGATGGCATTGTCGGCGTCGTTGCGAACATCGCTGACAAAACTCCGGTCGATCTTGAGCGCCGAGATCGGCAACTGCTTGGTGCTGACCAGCGATGCATAACCCGTCCCGAAATCGTCGAGCGAAATGCCGACGCCAGCCTCGGTCAATTCGCTGACGACCCGGCCCACCAGCTCACGCCCCCGGCCGAGCAGGACGGTTTCGCATATTTCGATCTCGATCATCGACGGCGGCAAATCGTGCGCCCGCAACTTGCCAAGCAGGCGACCGCCGAATTCGCCCGATGTGAAATCGAAGGATGTCGTGTTGATCGCGATATGACCGATATCGATGTCCTGGGCACGAAACTCATTCAGATCGGCGAGAACCTTGTCGACCATGCGATCGGTGATTGCGAGGGCAAGCTCGGGGTCCTCGAACGCCGCCGCGATCGCAGCGGGGCCTTCGACTTCACCTGTCGCCGAGCGGATTCGCATCAGCGCTTCGAAGCCGAAGACCTTGCCCGTCGAAAGGTTGATCTGCGGTTGGTAGAAGGGCACGATTCGACCGTTCGCAAGCGCGCTGCGGGCTTTTTCAACCATCGCGCACTGGCGATCATGGGCCCGGGCAATTGCCGGATTGAACGAACGCGAGCAGCGGCGGCCGGTCGCCTTGGCCACCTTCAAAGCCAGTTCGGCGTTGCGAAGCCATGTTGCTGCATCGCCAGCGCCCGCCACGGCTGTGGCGATGCCGATGTTGACGCCGCATTCGATCCAGCGGCCTTCATGCGCCACCGGCAGGCTGAGCGCCGTCAGGATTGCCTCCGCAGCGGCTTCGGCATCAAGATGGCTTGTGCAAACCGGCAATAGAACGGCAAATTCAGCCCCTTCGATGCGCGCCGAAATCGCCCCGGCGGGCACCGCTGCCGGCAACCGGTGCGCGGCCCTGACCAGAAGCGCATCGCCGGCATCATGGCCGAAATTATTGTTGATCGTTTTCAGATTATCGATCTCGATCAGCAGGAGCGCGGGCCGGTCGTTGTTGCCACCCAAATGCGGGAGCGACGATTTGAGGTGTCGCATGAAGGCGTGCCGATTCAACAGATCGGTCAGCCTGTCATGGTTGGTGACATGATCGAGTTCGTGGAACAGCTGCTGCTGGCGGTCGAGCTGGCGCCTGTCGACAAGCCTTGCCCGGCGCAATTCGAGCTGAGCCTCGACCTGCCGCCCCAGGACGACAAGGGCCTCGGCCTGGACTGGCGACAGCCCTTCGGGACGCGGGCGGGAATCGAAAACGCAAAACGCACCCAGTGGCACGCCGTTATGGGCATGGATTGGAACGCCGGCATAGAAACGCCAGGCAGTTTCGCCATGGACGAGCGGATTATTGCGGAACATCGGATCAAGGCTGGCGTCGGCAACGGTGAACATGCCGGTCCCATCGATCGTCCGCGCGCAGATCGAATTCTTGATCGGGGCTTCGGTCAGCACCAGGCCATGGTGCGCCTTGAACCACTGCCGGTCGTCGCAAACCAGGGATATGGCGGCCATGCTCGTACCGCAGAGCTCGGCCACGAGCCGCACCAGCCCGTCAAAGGCGCTTTCGGGCGGCGTATCGAGGATGGCATATTCCTCGATCAAGCTCATTCGTTGCAGCGTGTCCGCGGGGTTCAGGCACGTTGGGTTTGACAGCGCGTTCGTGTCAGGCGCCTCATTTCTTACATGCAACATCGTTTACTCGTTCTTCGCCTGCACCTTGTGCGGAGCCGGCCGGTCATCGGCTGCTCGCACGTTTCGTGGCACGGGCAACGTCAATATTCTTAGACGAAAAGCACAGCCGCACTGCACAATGGATGACAAAAACATAGCAATTTCGACCGAAAGGAACCGAAATTGCCTGTAATCGTTCGCGAAGTGTCAATTTTATTCAAGAGCATGGCCAGGCCGGCTTCACGAACAGCGCAGTCAGACCCGACCGCTCGTCAACGTGCGGTGTGACGAACCGTCAGAGCGGACTTCGATTCGGCGAGAGATTTGACCGGGTTTGTCGTCGTCCTCGGCTGCACGACGACAAGCG
>JBBRID010000315.1:0-4984 GCA_038221635.1 Burkholderiales bacterium | reverse complement strand
GCCTTGGCGGTCATAGACGACCACCGGCGTGTCGACGCCGATCCCGCAGTTGCCGACCAGCGCTGCGAAGTCGTCGATTTCCGGCAGTGGATGGCGGCCCCTGAATCTGCCATCTGCGGATTGTTTCGCGCCCGACAGGTCACGCTCGAGGTGGAGATGGATGGCGCCGGGTACGTGAGCCGTCCGGTGCTCGCGTTCACCTGCCGACGGATCGGCCAGATCAAACGAGGCATCGAGGACGACGGGCTTGCCGTTCCCGGCCAGCGCGTCGGTCAATTGACGCACCGAAATCAACGGCGATCTGCTCGATCTGTTCGCGCTCACTGGACTACCCTGCGCGCAAAGCGCTCCGGGATTCGCACTTGGGAGCGGCCCGGCGCGCTCACTGACAACCCCTCGCCCGTCGGGTACGCCGGTCGGTCCCCCGAGGGGACGCGGGCCGGCTTGGGAGCGGCCCGGCGCTCGGCCCGCAAAGATGAGGTTGACACAGGGTGTCTCATGCCTGCTGCCCGATCATGCGCTTGCGGTACCACTCGTGGAAATGTTGCATGCCATCCTCCATGGGGCTTTGGTAAGGTCCGTACTCGTCGTCGCCCCGGTCGAGCAGGGCCTTGCGGCCGGCATCCATACGAAGGGCGATTTCGTCGTCCTCGGTACAGGTCTCCCAATAGGCAGCCTGCTCGGCTTCGACCAACTCACGCTCGAATGCCGCGATTTCCTCGGGGTAGAAAAACTCCACCAGGTTCAAGGTCTTCTGCGGTCCCTGCGGGAACAAGGTGGAGACAACCAGCACATGCGGATACCACTCGACCATCACGGTCGGGTAGTAGGTCAGCCAGATCGCCCCGTGTTTGGGCGCCACGCCGCCGCGGAACTTCAGGATCTCTTCATGCCAGCGCCGGTAGGCGGGGGATCCGGCCTTGGCCAGCGCGTTGTTGGTGCCGACCGTCTGCACTGAATGATGGGTGCCGAACTCCCAGCGCAGGTCCTCACAACTGACGAACTGACCGAGCCCGGGGTGAAACGGCGCGACGTGATAGTCCTCCAGATAGACCTCGATGAAGGTCTTCCAGTTGTAGTTGCACTCGTGAATCTGCGAATGGTCGAAGACGAAGCCGCTGAAATCGAGGTCGGCGCGCGGCCCCAACCGCGCGAGATCGGCCGCCAGGTCGCACCCGCCCGGGCGCTGCTCGAACACCATGCCGTTCCAGGTTTGGGTCTGGTAATTGCGCAAATTCAGGCACGGGTCGTCTGCAAAATGCGGCGCGCCAACCAGCTGACCATGCAGGTCATAGGTCCAGCGGTGCAGCGGGCACACCACATGTTCGCGGGTATTTCCGCGGCCACGCAGCATGAGCGCCTGCCGATGTCGGCAAACGTTGGAAATCAGCTCGACGCCCTTGCGCGTGCGAACCAGCGCCCGGCCTTCGCCTTCATGAACGAGCGTGTGGTGATCGCCGATCTCGGGCACCGCCAATTCGTGCCCGAGATAGCGCGGGCCGGGCTCGAAGATGAGCTCCAGCTCGCGCGCATGAATGGCTGCGTCGAAATAGGTATTGACTGAAAGTTGAGTATGGCTGCGAGCCAGTGCGTCCAGGCTGATGCTCAGGTCGGACATGATCCCCGGGATCTCCAAAACCAATGTCGAACCGCCGCCCCTTGCGAATGCCCGGGAGACCCCGTGCATCCTGGCCAAGGATGGGCCGACTCCACCCCGAGACACTCGCTGCTGAGGCGATTGTCAATCGGTGTCGGGTGGACCGAACCACCACGTCGCTGTCTGCGTGACCTTGCACGACGCGGAGGGCCGCGGATTGTACCCGGGACTGCGCACGATCACTTGGCGTACTGTTTTGGGCATTTCAAGACGGCGATCCGGCCTGACTACAATTGCGGGTTTATCTCATCATATGGCAAAGACGACGTCCGACCCGACCCAGGCTGCGCCGGTGCCATCTTACGAAGATGCGCTGGCAGAGCTGGAGCGCCTGGTCGCCGCGATGGAGGGCGGGCAGTTGCCGCTGGACAAATTGCTCGATTCATACCGGCGTGGTGCGGAGTTGTTGGGCGTTTGCCGAAAGCGGCTTGATGCGGTCGAGCAGCAGGTCAAGCTGCTTGAGGAAGGTCAACTCAAACCGTGGAGCGGCGCATGAGAAGCGGGTGTTTCCGCAGGATGACGATCACGGTTTCTCATCATGAATGACGTCGAATTCGAAGCCTGGATCGATGCGCAACTCGACGCGGTCGAAACCGCGCTGCAGCAATGGGTTCCGGCTAGCGCGCCGGCCGGGCTTGGCGCGGCCATGCGTTATGGCGTGCTCGACGGCGGCAAGCGCCTGCGCCCGCTGCTCGTGATGGCTGCCGCAGATGCGGTGTGCGGCCAGCGCGATGCAGCTTTGCGTGCCAGTTGTGCAGTCGAATTGATTCATGCCTACTCGCTGGTGCACGACGACATGCCTTGCATGGATGACGACGTATTGCGTCGCGGCAAGCCGACCGTTCACGTGCAGTTCGGTGAGGCCCAGGCGATGCTGGCGGGGGATGCGATGCAGGCGCTTGCCTTTGAGGTGCTGACGCCCGAAGACGGCATCGCGCCGGTGTTGCAAGCGCGGCTGTGTGCGCTGCTGGCGCGTGCGGCCGGTCATGCGGGAATGGCCGGCGGCCAGGCGATCGATCTGGCCAGCGTCGGCAAGCCACTCGACGAAATCGCGCTGCGCGACATGCACCACCGCAAGACCGGGGCACTGCTGCAGGCCAGCGTTCTGATGGGCGCTGCCTGTGGCGAGGCATCGGCCACCGTGCTGGCCGCGCTAGGACGTTATGGCGAGGCGATCGGCCTGGCTTTCCAGGTGATCGATGATGTGCTGGACGTCACGCAAGCGTCTACCACATTGGGCAAGACGGCTGGCAAAGACGTCGATGCCAACAAGCCGACCTATGTCAGCGTGCTGGGACTTGACGCCGCCATCCGCCATGCACAGGACCTGCGTGACCAGGCACAGTCCGCGCTGGCGAGCAGCGGCCTGGCTGACACCCGATTGCTGCGGCGCCTGGCCGACAGGGTCGTCGAACGAGACAGTTGAAGATGAAGACCTATCCCTTACTAGATGCCATCGACAGCCCGGCGGACGTGCGCCGCCTCGACCGCCACCAGTTGCAGGAACTCGCCACCGAGTTGCGCGCCTTTCTGCTGCAAAGCATTGCGCAGACCGGCGGCCACCTGTCCTCCAATCTGGGCACCGTCGAGCTCACCGTGGCACTGCACCATGTGTTCAATACGCCGCACGACCGCCTGGTTTGGGATGTCGGGCACCAGACTTACCCGCACAAAATCCTGACCGGACGCCGTGACCGGATGTCGACCCTGCGTCAGCTCGATGGCATCAGCGGTTTTCCGCGCCGCATCGAAAGCGAGTACGACAGCTTTGGTACTGCCCATTCGTCGACATCGATCTCGGCGGCGCTCGGAATGGCGGTCGCGGCCAAGCTGAAAGGCGAGGATCGCAAGTCGGTTGCCATCATCGGTGACGGCGCGATGACCGCTGGCATGGCCTTCGAGGCCCTGAACAATGGTGGCATGGCGCATGCCAGCGGCCAACCCGATCTGCTGGTTGTGCTGAACGACAACGACATGTCGATTTCGCCGCCGGTTGGCGCGTTGAATCGCTACCTTGCACGCCTGCTCAGTGGCAAGTTTTATTCAGCGGCCCGCGACACTGCGAAGAGCGTGCTGAAGAATGCGCCGCCGCTGTTCGAGCTGGCGCGCCGGCTGGAAGAGCATGCGAAGGGAATGGTCGTGCCCGGAACGATCTTCGAAGAGTTCGGGTTCAACTACTTCGGCCCGATCGATGGACACGACCTCGATTCGCTGGTGCCAACGCTGCAGAACCTGCGCCAGATGAAGGGGCCGCTGTTTCTCCACGTCGTGACGAAAAAAGGCTACGGCTACAAGCTTGCGGAAGCAGATCCGGTCAAATATCACGCAGCATCGGGAAAATTTGATCCGGCGTTGGGCTTTCCGCCCAGCAAACCGGGCAAACCCAGCTTCACCCAGATCTTCGGCACCTGGTTGTGCGACATGGCCGCCAAGGACAGCCGGCTGGTCGGCATCACGCCCGCGATGCGCGAAGGCTCGGGCATGGTCGAGTTCGAGAACCGTTTTCCGGATCGTTACCACGACGTCGGCATCGCCGAGCAGCATGCAGTGACCTTTGCGGCTGGTCTGGCCTGCGAAGGCTTGAAGCCCGTGGTAGCGATCTATTCGACCTTCCTGCAGCGCGCCTACGATCAACTCATCCACGATGTGGCATTGCAGAATCTGCCAGTGGTTTTTGCGCTCGATCGAAGCGGCCTGGTCGGCGCCGATGGACCGACCCATGCCGGCGCCTATGACCTGGCCTATCTGCGCTGCATTCCGAACATGAGCATCCTTGCTCCTGCCGACGAAAAGGAATGCAGGCGCGCCCTGACGACCGCCTTCGAGCAAGATCACCCGGTGGCGGTGCGTTACCCGCGCGGCAGCGGCGCCGGGGTAGAGGTTGAAAAAACCCTGGATTCGTTGCCATTCGGCAAGGGCGAGATCCGGCGCACCAGCAGCCTGGTGGCTGGCCAGGGAGCCCAACGGGTGGCCATTCTGGCCTTCGGCACCTTGCTGTATTCCGCGTTGGCGGCGGCTGAACGCATCGACGCCACGGTTGCCAACATGCGTTTCGTGAAGCCGCTCGACCGCGAACTGGTGATCGAACTCGCCCGCACGCACGATGCGCTGGTGACGGTGGAGGAGGGCTGCCGCATGGGCGGTGCCGGCAGTGCGGTGCTGGAAGCGCTCGCCGATGCCGGTCTCGCGATGCCGACCTTGGTGCTGGGCCTGCCCGATGAATACATTGAACACGGTGACGCGGGCAAACTGTTGGCCAACTGCGGCCTCGATGCTGCGGGCATCGAGCAATCGATTCTCAGGCGTTTTCCGGCACGCCCCACTCTG
>JBBRID010000314.1:0-4991 GCA_038221635.1 Burkholderiales bacterium | reverse complement strand
CGGGCCCAGCGGCGGGCTTGGCCTGGTTCTGGTGATCGTGCTGGTCCTGTTGCTGATGGGCCGAATCTGATCCACATGGCTGCGCGAGCCCCTGTGCTGACGGCGGTGCTGGCCTCAGCTCTGGGGCTGATTGCCGCTTGTGGCGACATGGCGCGGTTGCCGGTCGCTGCCGGTACCGGGCCCAATCCGACATTGCCTGCGCCGAACCCATCGGCCATCCCGACCGTCAACATCGCGCCGGCGAAAGGCTGGAGCAATGGCAGCTCGCCGATCCCGGCAGCTGGCCTGGCGGTCAACGCGTTCGCCAGCGGCCTCGACCATCCGCGCTGGCTGGCCGTGATGCCCAACGGCGACGTGCTGGTGGCTGAGTCGAACGCGCCGCCGAAGCCCGAAGATGGCAAGGGCATCAAAGGCATGGTGATGAAGTGGGTGATGAAACGCGCGGGCGCTGGCGTCCCCAGCGCCAACCGCATCACGCTGCTGCGCGATAGCAACGGCGATGGCAAGGCGGATGTTCGTTCCGTGCTGCTGCAAGGCCTCAACTCGCCGATCGGCATCGCCTTGGTCGCCGACTCGCTGCTGGTTGCGAATACCGATGCGGTGATGCGCTTCCCGTACAAGCCCGGTGAGTTGACGATCACCGCTGCGGGAACCAGGCTGACCGACCTTCCGGCGGGCCCGCTGAATCACCACTGGACAAAAAACATCATTGCCAGCCCGGATGGCCGCACGCTGTACGCAGCAGTCGGCTCGAACAGCAACGTCGCAGAGAACGGGATCGACAAGGAAGTCGGCCGCGCCGCGATCTGGGAGATCGACATCGCCAGCGGCGCCGGCCGCGTCTTTGCCACAGGGCTGCGCAATCCGGTCGGCATGGCCTGGGATCCGGAAGGCAAGAGTTTGTGGACGGTGGTCAACGAGCGCGATGAAATCGGCAGCGATCTGGTTCCCGACTACCTGACATCGGTCAGGGACGGCGGCTTCTATGGCTGGCCGTGGTCGTACTTCGGCCAGCATGTCGATGCCCGTGTCAAACCGCAACGCAGCGATCTCGTGGCCAAGGCAATCGTCCCGGACTATGCGCTGGGGCCGCATACGGCGTCGCTGGGGCTGGCGGTTTCAACCGGCACCAGCTTGCCTGCCGCCTACACCAAAGGGATGTTCATCGGCCAGCACGGTTCCTGGAATCGCAAGCCGCACAGCGGCTACAAGGTGATTCATGTTCCATTCGAAGGCGCCAAACCCTCGGGTGCGCAGCCCTTGGACGTGCTGACCGGCTTCCTCAACGAATCCGGGGAAGCCATGGGCAGACCGGTCGGCGTGGCCCTCGATCGCGGCGGCGCACTGCTGGTCGCCGATGATGTCGGCAATGTGATCTGGCGTGTCACCAGCGCCCCGTGAACGCGGCTCAGAGCTCTTCTTCAGTCACCGGAAGCGGTGACCGTTCCAGAACCAGGCTGATGAATTGATCGCACGGCAAGGGCTTGCTGAACAAGAAGCCCTGAAAAGTATCGCAGCCCAGCGCGGTCAGACAGTTCAGCTGGCCTTCGGACTCGACACCTTCCGCCGTGACGGACATGCCCAGGCTCTGGCCCAGCTTGACGATGGCGCTTACGATAGCCTTGTCGGCCAGTTGCCCCGGCAGATCCTTGATGAACGATCGATCGATCTTCAATTCATCGAGCGGGAAACTCTTCAGGTAGCTCAACGAGGAATAACCGGTGCCGAAGTCGTCGATCGACAAGGTCACGCCCAGCGCCTTCAGCTCGTACATCTGAGCCAGGCCGGCGTCGGCATCGTCCATCAACATGCTCTCGGTCAACTCGACGACCAGCTGGCGGGCCGGCAGGCCACTGGCGAGCATCGCCTTGCGCAGGTTGCTGCGCAGTTGACCCGAAGAAAACTGCAGCTTCGCGACGTTGATCGCCACCTTCAGCTCGCCCAGTCCTTCCTTCACCCAGGTGGCTGCGTCGGCGCAGGCGCGCTCCATCACCCATTGACCAATGGTGGTGATCAGCCCGAGTTCCTCGGCCAACGGGATGAATTGCAGTGGCGGTACCAGACCGCGCTCCGGATGCTGCCAACGCACCAGAGCCTCGGCACCCGTCACCCGACCAGTGGCAAGGCAGACCTTCGGCTGATAGTGAAGCACCAGTTCGTTGCGCGACACAGCGCCGCGCAACTGCGAACCCAGCGTCAACAGTTCGATCGACTTCGCGTTCAGCTCTGACGATGCAAACTTGTAGCGGCCCGGGCCAAGCGCCAACGCTGCGCTGGCGGCCAGATCGGCGTGCTTGCGCAGGGCGGCGGCCATGTCACCATCGGACGGTCCTACCGCAATGCCGCAGGCCACACCCGGAGCCACCTCGTGGTGGTCGATCAACAGCGGCTCACACAGGTCGTTGACCAGCCGTTTGGCGATAGCCTCGACCTGATCGGCATCGGCCAGGCCTTCGAGCACCAGGCCGAATTGCTCGCCTCCCAATCGCGCGACCCGCGGCGCCCGTTCGACGTTGGTCGACCAGCTGGTAAGCGGGTTCTCCTGCATCGCGAAACGGTCGAGCCGGCTGGAGATGGCACGCGCGAGCTCGTCGGCCATGCCCGGCCCGAAACTCTCGCGCAGCTGCTTGCATTCAGGAACCGTGATGCTGTAGTGCGCGATCAGGCCACCCATCTGATCGTGGCGCTTGAGCATGTCGTCGATGCCGCGGTCGAACAAGCGGCCATTCGGCAGATTGGTCGCGGCATCGAAATTGGACATCCGGTTGTGGTACTCGTGGAAGGCCAGGGTATTGCGCAGCCGCAGGGCCAGTTCACTCGGATCGACAGGCTTCGAAAGAAAATCCGTGGCGCCGAGTTGCAGAGCCCGCAGCTTCGAATTCGCGTCGGTCGATGCGGTCAGCACGATCACCGGCGTATAGCGGAATTCGCGTTCGCGCCGAATCGATTCGAGCAATTCGAATCCCGACATCTTCGGCATCATCAGATCGAGCAGCAAGACCCGTGGCCGCTCGGTGCGCAGCAATGCCATTGCTTCGCAGGGATCGTTGGTGACGACGAAGTTGGCGTATCCCTCGTCCTCGAGATAGGCCTGCACCAGCTCGGTCATCAGCGGCTCGTCATCCACCATCATCACCTTGGCATCGAGCAAAGGTGAGCGCGGGTGCATTGTCGACAGCGGTTGGTCGTCAAAGCCGCCGGACTGGGTATCGGCCCAGATGTCCGTCTTCATATTCCTACCCCCTCGGGTTCCGCCTGCTTCAAGCCGCGGTTGATGCGCTGCGACAGTCGGTCGAGCTCAGCCAGATGGCGGCTGACCGAATGGAAGTCCCGTCCACGCGCCGCCACTTCCAGTGAGCGTGATGGTTCGAACAATTCGTCATAGCCCATGCTGCCGCCAGCGCCCTTCAGCCAGTGCGCCAGCGCAGCCAGTTCTTCGAAATCGCCAATGTCCGCCGCCTGTTCGGCCTCGGCGAGCTTGCCTGGCAACTGCACCGCAAAGCGACTGGCGATGCGACTTAGCTTGGCATGGCCGGCCAAACGCGACGTCAGTGGCGCAAAAATCGTTGCCGCGTCTTCGGCCTCGCCGGTTGCCAGGTCGAGGTCGAGATCAAGGTCGAAATCCATGTCGATGGCCTGCACCGCCATCTCGGCAATCGCCGGGTCTGCAACGCCGTTCGGCAAATTGCCAGGTTCAGCAAAGGCAAGACCGCCATCCCTTCCGGCGGCTTGTTCCGCCTCGATCGGCTTGCCTCCGAGCCGGGCGGCCAGGTCGCGCATCAGCGCATCGACATCGATCGGCTTGGTCAGGAAGCCACTGAAGCCACCGGCGATCAGTGCGCCTTCGAAACCCTTCATCGCATTGGCGGTCAAGGCGACGATCGGGAGCTTGAAGCCGCATTCGCGCAGGCGGGCGGTCGCAGTCATTCCATCCATCACCGGCATCTGCATGTCCATCAGCACCAGATCGAAATCTTCGGCGCCAATGCGGTCCAGAGCGACCTGACCGTTCTCGGCTTCGCTGATGTGCAGGCCCACCTCTTCGAGCAAGACGCGCACCAGCTGTCGGTTCTCGACACCATCGTCGACGACCAGCACGCGGGCCGGCGGGAAGGTCCAGCGAGTGACGACTGCCAATGGTGCGGTGGCGTCGACAGCGACACGCAGTGCAGCCGGGTCGAGCATCACGACGTCGCTGATATCACCGGCGGGCAGCGTCACGCTGAAGGTTGTGCCCTTGCCGTAATCGCTGCTGGCAATGATGTCGCCACCCATCGCGCGGGCAAATCCGCGGCTGATCGTCAGACCCAGGCCGGTGCCACCGAAGCGGCGCGTGGTCGACGCCTCGGCCTGAACGAAGGGCTCGAACACCGATTCAAGCTTGTCGGCCGGTATCCCGATGCCACTGTCCTTGACGTCGAGCCGGTAGATGGGCATCCCGGCCACGCTGTCCATCGACAGGATCACCTCGACGCGGCCGTGTTCGGTGAACTTGATTGCATTGCCGATCAGGTTGGTCAGGACCTGACGCAGCCTGGCGGGATCGCAATCGATGGTCGCCGGCAGCGCCTGCGGGAATTGAATGGCCAGTTCCAGCCCCTTTTGTTCCGCGCGCTCCTGCAGCGTGCGCACCACGTCGACTGCAATCTTGTGCGGTGCCGTGGCCACAGCCTCAGCCTCCAGCCGCCCGGCCTCGACTTTCGACAGATCAAGGATGTCGTTGATCAGGTTCAACAGATGCCTGCCACTGGAATGGATGACATCGAGGTGTTTGGTGGCCTCACCACCGTTGCGCATCCCGCTGCGCCGCAACACCTCGGTGAAGCCGAGAATGGCATTCATCGGCGTGCGAATCTCATGGCTCATGTTGGCCAGAAACTGGCTCTTCGCCTGATTGGCCGCATCGGCCTGCTCCTTGGCCGCCTGCAAGGCCGCACCACGCTGCTCGAGCTCGGTCACGTCCTGGAAACTGATCACCAGCGCCTGGACCT
>JBBRID010000313.1:0-4999 GCA_038221635.1 Burkholderiales bacterium | reverse complement strand
CCCCATCAGGAGAATCAGGCTGGTAGAAATTGCAGGCTGTTGATGGGGTGGACTTGGTTGCTTTTGTAGGGTCGAGCCGGCTTAAATTCTTGATGCAATGTCTGCTCGATCAAGCCGATCTCGGAGCTGGTCATTCCCACTGTGAATCGTATTTATCGGCAGTTGATGGCAGGGATTGAGGGCTAGCAGGACGTTGCCCGGACTGTCCGATCAGGCCCGTCGCGGAGCGGGTCACAACTTGCCGATGTCGACCAGGATCAGCATGCGGTCCTCGACCGCACCAAAGGCCGGCAGGAATTCACTCTGGGGTGGCCTGCGTCATTGAAACCTGATCTTTGTCAGAAGCCAGACCCTTCGTAGTCGGCACAGCCCCACCCAGGCAGGGCGGTTGAATCGGGATTCAGCTCCCGGCGTCGAGCGGTCGCTCAGTGACGCGAGCGACGCACCAATCCGTCGACATCGAGAATCAAGGCCACCTGGCCGTCGCCCATGATCGTGGCACCTGACACATAGTCCACCTTGCGGTAGTTGGCTTCCAGGTTCTTCACCACCACCTGTTGCTGGCCGAGCAGTTCATCGACCAGCAAGGCCATGCGCACACCGTCCGACTCGACCACGACCATGATCGGATTGGCTGGTTCTGCGGATTCGCGGGGGATGCTGAAGACGCGTTCGAGCTCGACCACCGGCAGATACTCCTCACGCACCTGCACCAGCCTGGCACTGCCGCCGACGGTCTTCAGCTTGTCGGACGTCAAACGGAACGATTCGACCACCGAAGACAGCGGCAGGATATACACCTCGCTGCCCACGCCCACCGACATGCTGTCCATGATCGCCAATGTGAGCGGCAGCCGCACCTTGACGCTCATGCCGAAGCCTTCACTCGATTCGATCTCGACCGTGCCGCCCAGTGAAGTGATGTTCTTCTTGACGACATCCATGCCGACTCCACGGCCGGAAACGTCGGTCACGACATCGGCAGTCGAGAAGCCGGGGGCGAAGATCAGACTCCAGACATCGGAATCGCTCATGCTGTCCGGCGCATCGATACCGCGCTCACGTGCCTTGGCCATCAGCTTCTCGCGGTTCAGCCCCTTGCCATCGTCGCGCACCTCGATGACGATGCTGCCGCCCTGATGCGATGCTGCAAGCGTCAAGGTGCCCGTTTCCGGTTTTCCCTTGGCGAGGCGCTCTGCGGGCAACTCGATCCCGTGGTCGCAGGAGTTGCGAACCAGGTGTGTCAGCGGATCCGTGATTTTCTCGACCAGCCCCTTGTCGAGTTCGGTCGATTCACCCTGGGTCACGAAGTCGACCTTCTTGCCGAGCTTGGCAGCGAGGTCACGCAACATGCGCGGGAAGCGGTTGTAGACGACCGACATCGGGATCATGCGGATCGACATCACCGATTCCTGCAGGTCACGGGTATTGCGATCCAGATCTGCGAGGCCGGCGGCCATCTGCTGAAACAAGGCCGGGTCCACCTTGGCGCTGGTCTGTGCAAGCATGGCTTGCGTGATGACGAGTTCGCCGACCAGGTTGATCAACTGGTCGACCTTCTCGACTGACACTCGCAAGGTCGAAGCCTCGGCAGCAGCGGGTGCTGCCGGTGCCGCGGCAGCACGAATCGCCGGCTTGTTGCCCGCCTCGACTGGCAGCGGCGCCGCGATTGCTACCGCTGCGGTGCCGGGAGCGCCGGGTGCATCTTCGAAGAAGCCGAAGCTCGGATCCGCGGCCGGTTCTTCCGGTGCCCCGGGTGCACCTTCGTGGAAGCCGTAGCCCGGACCCAGCGGCATCAACTTGAGATGCTCGC
This sequence comes from Burkholderiales bacterium, assembly GCA_038221635.1. GTDB lineage: Bacteria > Pseudomonadota > Gammaproteobacteria > Burkholderiales > Burkholderiaceae_C > Ideonella_A. Next base: position 3,186 of record JBBRID010000313.1, on the reverse strand, counting down.
GCGCCACATGGAAGGTGAACAGATCGAGCAGATCGTCGTCACTGCTCTGCGTCTCCAACTTGAAGCGACGCATGCCGTCCGCAGCAATACCGCCATCGAGCGATTCAATGGTCCCGAGATCGACGATCTCGCGGAACAGGTCGACCAGATTGTCGGCTTCGTCCGGTACGGCCAGCGGACCCACCACGAGTTCGAGCAGGCGCTTGCCGGGGGCCGACGCTTTGCCGCAAGGCGCCGGAGCCTCGATCGGTGCAGGCGCTGCAACGGATGCTTGAGCTGGTGTCGTCACGACGACCGCGCTGACGCTATTCGACGGCGATTCGCCCGCAGACAAGGCACGGATGCTGTCGAGAAGCACCTGTGTATCGACCTCGTCGCCCTGGCCACCGTGTTGATGCCGGGCCAGTTGAGCGCGCAAGGCATCGCCGGATTGCAGCAGGACATCGACCATCACTGCGCTTGGCTCGAGTTCGTGACGGCGCAGCTTGTCGAGCAAGGTTTCCATCTGGTGGGTCAGTTCGGCCACATCCATGAAGCCGAACGTCGCTGCACCGCCCTTGACCGAGTGGGCACAGCGGAAAATCGAGTTCAGCGTTTCGTCGTCGGCCGTCTCGATGTCGACCTCGAGCAACTGCTGCTCCATTCGTTCGAGGTTTTCGCCGGCTTCTTCGAAGAAAACCTGGTAGAACTGACTCAAATCGAATCCTGCGCTGGCGGTGGCGCTTGCGCCTTCGGCTGCAATGTCGCTCATGACGTGCTTTCGTTGGATAGTGGGGGCCGGGGCGCGCAGTTCAGCGCACCACCTTCTTGATCACTTCGATCAGCTTGGCCGGGTTGAATGGCTTGACCAGCCAGCCGGTCGCTCCGGCGGCGCGGCCGGCCTGCTTCATCTGGTCGCTCGACTCGGTGGTCAGGATCAGGATCGGCGTGGTCTTGAATTTGTCGGTCGCGCGCAGCTTCTCGGTCAGGCCGATACCGTCCAGCCGAGGCATGTTCTGATCGGTCAGCACCAAGTCGAATCCGCGTTGTGTGGCCTTGTCGAATGCGTCCTGGCCGTCGACGGCCTCGACCACATCGTAGCCAGCGTTTCGCAGCGTGAAGCTCACCATCTGGCGCATCGATGCGGAATCATCCACGGCAAGGATCGAGTGCATTTGTATCTCCGGTTTTCTGGGGTTCGGTTGGGGTCCGCAGCGCTCTAGAAGAGCTCGGCGAAGCCGGTGTCCATCTCGGACTGGGTGACTGGATTGGGGCGCCTCGGCGCGGCTTCGACAACGGCGTCGCCATCGTTGTCACCGGCGAAGGTTTCCTGCGCGAGCCGGTCTGCACAGTTGCGCAGACGCTTGCTGGCATGGTCGATCAACTGCGAGGCCATATCCTGGAACTGCAGCGCCTTGATTGCACTGGCAATGTACTCGCGCGCCGCACTGCGTTCGGGAACCAGCCGCACCAAGCCAAAGAAGCCGGATTGCAGATTGTCGTGGCTGTCGCCGAGAAGCGCCTTCAGTCGCTCCAGATCGTTGGTCACTGTCAGCAGGCTGTCCTGCAGATCGGCGTTGCGGAGCATCGTCGTGCTGATCTGCGGCTTTTCCTCATCCATGGACTCATTGCTCCGGTTGGTCGTGGCCGGAGAATCCGGTCCTCTCGCGGCAGTGACTCCAGCGTGCGCGCTCCCCAAGTTATCGGCAGTCCGATGTCCAACTGGAGCGCGGTGGGACATCACAGCCGGGTTGCGCCGGCGCCCGTGGTCGTGCGCAAGTGTTCGAGCAGCCGTGGCGCGATCGCCGCCAGTGGCAGCACATCGTGGACCGCTCCGGCGGCGATGGCTTCCTTGGGCATGCCGAAGACCACGCAACTGGCTTCGTCCTGGGCGAGGTTCCAGCTGCCACACTCGCGCATGGTCTTCATCGCCTTGGCCCCGTCATTGCCCATTCCGGTCAGCATGACGGCCAGCGCATTGCGGCCGACGACGCGGGCGGCAGAGAGGAACAGCACCTCGACCGAAGGCTTGTGGCGATTGACCGTATCGCCGTCACGCACGCGTGCAATGTAGTTGGCACCCGATCGTTCGACACTCAAATGAAACCCGCCTGGCGCGATGTAGGCATGACCGGGAAGGACCCGTTCGCCGTCGTTGGCCTCCTTGACGGCAATTCGGCACAGGCCATCGAGCCGCGCGGCGTAACTCCGGGTGAAACCCGGTGGCATGTGCTGGGTGATCATGACCGCCGGACTGTCGGCCGGCAGGTTGACAAGCAATTCCCGGGTCGCTTCGGTGCCGCCGGTGGAAGCACCGATGAAAATCAGCTTTTCGGTCGACAGGTGGCCCAGGGCCACCGGTGGAGCGTTCTTCGTCAGGCCTGCGACGGATGCAATCGGTTGCGGCCGGTTGACGCGCGCCTGGGCTGCAGTGCGCACCTTGACGGTGATGTCTTCGGCCAGTTGACGCAATCCGTCGGCCACGCCGATCTTGGGCTTTGCAACGAAGTCGATCGCACCGAGTTCCAGCGCGCGCATGGTCACGTCGGCGCCGCGCTCGGTCAGCGTGGACACCATGACGACAGGCATCGGGCGCAAACGCATCAGCTTGGCCAGGAAGTCGAGGCCGTCCATGCGTGGCATCTCGACGTCCAGCGTGATCACGTCGGGATTGAGGGCACGGATCATTTCGCGCGCGATCAGGGGATCGGCCGCCGCACCGACACACTCCATGTCGGCCTCGCGGTTGATGATTTCAGTGAGCAGACTGCGCACCAGGGCGGAATCGTCGACTACCACAACACGCGTCTTGACCATCAGAACTTGCTCCCTGGTTTACAGTTGAAGATGCAGCTCAAAACAGGTCTACCGATCCGCCACTCCCGGCGATCGAGGCCGCAGCCGCGAGGCGTTCCTGTTCCACCAGCGATGCGCCATGGGTAGAGCCCAGCCGCTTGACCATGGCTTTGCCGCTGGCCGGCAGAAAACAGACCTTGCGCGGGTAGATGTCGAGCACATCCTTGCTGACTACCGGAATGCGTTCGGTCTTCAGATAGTCGAGCACGAATCGCGTGTTCCGCTCGCCGACATTCATGCTGTTCATTCCAGCGACAACCTGGCCGCCGCCAAAGACTTTGGCCTCCAGCGACTGTCGCGCAGCGCCACGTTTCATCATCTCATTGATCAGCATCTCCATGGCAAACGAGC
>JBBRID010000312.1:0-5001 GCA_038221635.1 Burkholderiales bacterium | reverse complement strand
GAGCCGTTCCAGTGCTGCTGGCGATCCGTGACCGCCTCGGACGTCTCGGGCGTGGCCAGTTGGCGATTCGATGGTCGAGTCAGCAATTGCTGCTGCCTGCCCGGTCTACAAGGTCAGACGCCAGCCCTCGATCAACGCGCCAGGCGTCGTAACCGACGCCAGCTGTCGTTCTTCGTAGGTGCTGTTGTCGGGCAGCAACTGGGTCTGCCTGGTGAGGCCGAGCAGGCCCTGGCCGAACATGCGCAAGAACGAATCGTCGAAGCGCATCACCTGCAGCGGCTCGACCAGCTTGCCGCCCTCGACCCAGAAGCATGCAAATCGTGTCATGCCGGTCATGCGGCATGCGGCGCGGTCGGAGTAGTTGAGGTACCACAGGTCGCTGACATACAGGCCGGCGTCGAGCGCGTGCAAGGCGTCTTCGACATCGAGCGAGCCGGCCGCCAGGCTCAGCGATTCCGGGGATTCTGCAGGGTTGGCGCCGTTGGCCTGAAGATCGAACTCGCGCGCAGAGCGCGGAGAAGTCAGCGTATCGCGGGCCAGCCCGTCCTGGATCAGCGTGACGCTTGCCGGCTTGACGAAGCCATCATCGGTGAAAGCAGGCGCCAGCCCGCTCGCAGTCGTCTCATCAAGGTGGAAATCAGCGTGCAATCGCGTTGCGGTGTTGCTTGAGCTGTCGGACAACCGCATCAGGCACGATGTGCCGGTGCGCCGATGTTTGGTACCGAGCCCGCTCCATGAAAGCAGGCCCAGCAACTCGCCCACAGCGGGTGGCGCGAAATAGGCGCGATAACTGCCGGCCTGCAACACGCGCGGGGCCTTCGCCAGCAGCGGCAATCGACGGGCCGACTCGGCCAGCCGCGCAGCGAACTCAGAGGCGTCCCAGACCGTGCCTGCGTAGGCCGCCTTGACCGCTTTGTCGCCGGATTGATAGAGACACCAGTCGAAGTGGAAGGTCTCGACCGCGTGCCAGTTGCGCTGGCCGCGGCTGTCGGCAAAGCCACGCACCACCGGACCGGCGGCATAGAAGCCGACCAGATCGAAGCCGCGCGCGGCTTCGCAGACGGTCGCGATCAGCTCGCTGGCCGTCGGCAGTTTGCCGGTCTCTCGACGATCGGTGTGGGTCACCGTTTCGGGCAGCAACAAATGGGAATCGACTGGCACCTGGGGCAGGTCGACCAGCATGGCGTCGCGCTCGGCGCACAGCAAGGCGCAGTCCGCGTCCAGCTGGCCGCTCAGGCTCAACGTCGTATCGATGCGGCGTCCGCCATCGACAACCGAAATCGTTGCATAGGCTTGCCGCACGTCGGTCGCCTGGCGCACCTGCGCATGGTTGAAGCGAATGAACTGGCTGGCCTCGGCTTTCAGCAGCAGGTTGACCCGCTGCACACCGGGAGATGCCACGCAGACCGCGTCTGCCAACGCGCCGAAAAATGCGCTGTCGGTGAGTCGATCGGCAGCCATCAGTCTTCGCCCCCGAAGACGGCCACCTTCGAGAATTTGCATGCCGGCGCCGCATGCCCAACCCGGATCACCTGCGTGGGCTCGCCCTTGCCGCAGAACGGTGTGCCCATCACTTCACAGGTGGATTGATCCCCGACCATTGCGAGTGAGCGCCAGAAGGTGGCGCTGATGCCGCGGTAGCTGGGGTTTCGAACCACTTCGGCAAGCTTGCCATTGCGAATCACCTGACCGTATTCGCAGCCGAACTGGAACTTGTTGCGCGAGTCGTCGATGCTCCAGCTGAGGTTGGTTTTCATCAGCACACCGAAATCGATGCTGTCGATCATCTGCTGCAGCGTCGACTCGCCGGCCTCGATGTTCAGGTTGCTCATCCGATCGATCGGTGCCCGGTTCCAGTTGCAAGCGCGAGTCGTCGCGACTGCACCCACTTCGATGCCTTGAGCCTTCGCGCGAGCTTGCGACAACTCGCCGCCGATCGGACGTTTCAGGATGCCCTTGTCGATCAGCAGCTGGCGCTGCGCGGGCATGCCTTCGTCGTCGAAGGCGAAACTGGCAAGCTGTTCGCCGCGGCTCGGGTCGTGGCTGACATTCAGCAGCTCGCTGCCGTAGCGGTAGTGGCCGAACATGTCGAGTGAGACAAAGCTTGTGCCTGCGAAGTTGCGCTCGTCGCCCAGGATGCGATCGAGCTCCAGCGGATGGCCGATCGACTCATGGATCTGCAACATCATCTGGTCCGCCATCAGCAGCACGTCCATTTCGCCGCTCGGACACTGCGGCGCCAGCGTCAGCTCGATGGCCTCGGCAGCAACCCGCTGGCCGTCTTCGGTGAAGCGCGCGCGATCCAGCACCTCGAGCCCGCCCTGCTGGCAGTAGCCGTTGTATTGACCAGCCGCCGACCGGGTCTGCGTGATGCCGTTTGAGAACGCCGTGGCATGAATGTTCGGTATCACAAACTGCCAATGCTGCGTCGCATCGGCACCGTCGCTGCTGATGAAGCGCTGCTCGATATCCAGAGTCCACAGGCTCGACGACCAGTCAACGATGCGGGTATCGAACCGCGTCGCCGCATCGACCGAGCGCAACAGCTCCAGCTTGTCGCCGATCGCCATGCCCGAAGCCGGGCGTTCGGTAGCTGTCGAATAGTGGCCAGACGAACGGCTGGGCGGCAAAATGGAGGCGTGGACAACAGTTCGGGCTGCCATCGCGTGCGCCAGCTCTCTGGCCCGTGCGAAGGCCTCATGCAGGCCGGCCTCGCTGGTGTCACCGGTGGCGGCAAAGCCGTGGCCCCCTTGATCGGCGACGCAGACCATCACTCCGCGGTCGAGGCGCCGGCTCGGTGCGTGCACCACGCCCTGCCTGACTTTCAGCTCTTCGGAGCGCTCGACCACGCCTCGCACCGTCCATCGGTCGACGGCCGGAGCAGCACGGCGTGCAGTGGTGGCGAGTTGATCGAGCATCGCGATGGGCCCCGGAAACAAAAAAAGGGCCGCGCCCTGCAGGACGCGGCCTCGGTACTTCAGTTTATCCGGGCCGGCGCAGTCGCGCCGGCTGCTGCCTTGCTTTCAGAGGCCGGCGGCCAGCACCTGCTGGAAGAAGCCGCGGGCTGCTGCGTTGCAGAAGGGTGGCACCAGCGAGCCGTGGTAGGCCTGCGTGACGGCGCTGGCGCCGCCATCGGTCGCACCCGCGGCAACGGCTTGTTGTGCGGTGCTCGCCTTCAACTGTGCAAATCCACCCTTGGCCGCTGCGTAGGGATCGGTGGCGCCGGTCGGCGCCGAGTCGACATCGAGCACGGTCAGGATCCCTGGCGCCGTCTTGGCCGGCGACGGTGCACTCCAGAAGCCTTGCATCAACTTCGTATTCAAGCTGTAGAAGACCGTTGGATCGCCATTGCCAGCGCACAACAACACGGGCCGGGTCGGGGTCCAGTTGCGCAAATCGTTGATCTTCGCCGCAACCCGCATCGGATGTTTCGGAGCGGCAGCTTGTGCGCCCGTCGTCACGGCGGGTATAGCGCCATCCGGGTTTGCAATCGCGTCCAGCAGATAACTCAGGCGCGCCGAATTGGTGATCAACGGGTTGGGTCCGAATCCGAGCGCGAACAGCGGCGCCAGCGACGCCGGTGTGGTCGGCGGTGTGATCGCGTTCAGCGTCGGCTGCAGCGAAGGGGGCGAGCCGGCCGGTGCGGTCGGCGGTGTGCTGCTGAACATCGTGGTCTGAGGCAGCTTGCCTTGCTGGATCAGCGTCGTCAGCGAGGTCAGCGACGGCAGCAACGTATCGATGCCGGGGGCGTAGTTGGCGCTGTAGATGTCGGTCAGGTTTGTATACAGATTGCCGTATGCTTTCTGATACGCGTTGACCAGCAGCGGCGTGAAGATGGTCGCACCAAGGTTGACGTTGCCATAGTAGACGGCGTCACCGAAGGCGGCGAGCGCGTAGGGGCCGGACATCGGCGCCGATGCGGTGACCGTCTGGCCGGCTGCCTGCATCGCCTTGTGGGTGGCCATCGCGACATGACCGCCCTGAGAGTAGCCGGTGATGAACAGCTTGCCCGAATCGGCGGCGCTGACATTTGGCATCGCCTTGCGCGCGGCGGTCAGCGCGTCGATCATTTCCTTCGACTGCTGATCTGCCACCAGATAAGGGTGATACGAGAGCTTGGAATCGTCGTAGCCGGCGTAGTTTGGCGCCACGACGATGAAACCCTGCGCCGCATACATGGCCGCGACCAACAATGCCTCGCTGTATGCGGGGTTGGTGCTGTCCAGTACGTTGGAGATGTTGAAATTCTTGCCGGTGGTGGTGCCGTGTGCATACAACACGACCGGACGCGCGCCGTTGCAGGCCGGGTCGGTGCCGACTGGCACCATCAGGGCGCCGCTGGCGTTGGTTTTTTCGCCGGCAGCGCCGACGGTGCCGTACTGCAGGTAGTTGAAATCGACGCCACACTTCGGCGCGCCGGCAACTTGCAACAGGCTGCGGCCCGATGCGCTGCCGTTCAAGCTGGCGAGGAAATCAGTCGAACTGAGCGTGGTGACTCGCAAAGGCGGGTTCGTGACGAGCGAGCCTCGGTCGCCGCTGGTGTCGGTCTTGGTGCCCTCTGAGCCGCCGCCGCAAGATGCGAGCAGGGCGACGGTGGCGACGGTCGCGGCAATTGCTGCGGGGCCGGAAGGTTTTTTCATGGTGGTCTCCGAAAATTGAAACGAACGATCGTTCGCATATCAACGAAGCATGCTAATCGTTGCGGATCGGGGCGATACTCGGGACAGTACCGATAGACGAATTGTCAGAGCCTCAGCGCTGGTTTCGCATCAGATGGTGCTCGATCACGCCCTCCAGCTCATCGTACGGCGCCAACCATTCAGCCCGATCGAGCATCTCCAGCGTGTCGCGCCGGCCGGCTTCGCTGCGCAGGCGGATGCCGTTGGCGCTGAAGTCGATGTCCTTGCTCGCGTCTTCGGCACTCAGCCGAGGGGCCTGCAGATGGGCGACATGCATGGTCGTCCCGCAACCCCAGCCGGCGAGTTCGCGCGCCGCGGGCGT
>JBBRID010000311.1:0-5022 GCA_038221635.1 Burkholderiales bacterium | reverse complement strand
GCCGAGCGTGATGATTTGCCGCTTCAGGCCGAGCGATTGGGCTTGCTTAAGCACCAGCGTGAGCTGTTCAACTGCTGTGACCACGAACAGTGAATCGGCATCCGATCCCTTGATCTGTGACAGTTGCGAGCTCATGTCCTGGGCCGAAGCATCCATCGAAAATGGATTTCCGACCTTAACGCCCTTCGACTCGAGCATCGTCTTCAGGGCTGCCGCCGCGCCGAGACCCCAATCGTTGTTGACGACCAGCACGTCGGCCTTCTTGACGCCCAGCGGACCGACGTGACTGGAAAAGCTCTGGACTTCCATCCCACTGGTCGGGCTGATACGGAAGATATAGGGATTGCCCAAAACGGTGATTTTGTCGGAGCTCGAAGTTTCGACGACCATCGGAACCTTGTACTCCATCAGCTTGGGCATCACGGCCAGCGTATAGGTCGAACTCCAGGCGCCGAGCATGACAGGCACCTTGTCGCGAACGATCAGCTTTTCGGCGGCATTGACCGCTTCGGTCGGATTGCTCTTGTTGTCCTCGATTACCAATTCCAGTTTTGCGCCATTGACACCGCCGTTGGCGTTGATCTCGTCGGCGGCGATCTTGGCGCCGTTGGTGACGAAATTGCCGGATGCCGCGACGGCGCCGGTCAGGGGTTGATTGACACCGATCTTGATGACGTTCGACTGTGCGCCGGCCGAGACTGCAAGGCACATCGCGGCGGATAGCAGGCTCAACTTCAACCAGGGTTGCTTCATCTTTCTCTCCTAAAGGTTTGCGGGAACTGGGAATTGACCGCCGATTGCTTTGGCATCAAACTATCTATTCAGGCGGTAGATCGAACAATAGAATGACTATAGTTAAAGATGATCATCTAATGATCATGGTTTTCACTAGTGTGAAGCCACTTTTTGTCAGTGGCTTTTGATGCTAAGATCCTAAGAATAGTACATTCGCATAATAAGATCATGCTGTCTGCGACACTTAGTTCATCAATCCGTCTGGGTGGTCGAGGGAATTTATGGCTCAATTGAACATTGCGCCTGAGATCGTTGATGAGAAAGCGCTCGCCGGCGCCATTGATTTCCTGGGCCGAGCCGGTGTGGAGCTACCCACGCTGAGCCAACTCGCTGATCCGAGCAAACTTTCAGCGCAGCGCCTAGCCGAAGTGGCTAAGGCCGAACCGGGCGCTCCCGATCCTGCCAACCTGTGGCGCGTGCACTGGTTCAATGATGCAACAGGAAGCGGCCTGGTCGATGTTCCCGATCACCTGGTGTTGCCGCTGGCTCTGACCGGAGTCAAGGCCAAGATCGTCGTGGCACTCGGCAATCGCTTCCCGATGATTGGCGCGCACAAGGTGCTCGCCGCCTATGGTTGCCTGATACCGCGCCTGGTGACGGGTCGCTTCGATCCGCGCCGGCACAAAGCCGTTTGGCCTTCGACTGGCAATTACTGCCGAGGCGGGATTGCAATCTCGCGGATCCTCGGTTGCCACGGCATAGCGGTGTTACCGCAGGGCATGAGCCGGGAACGCTTCGAATGGCTCGAGCGCTGGGTGGCAGATCCGGCCGACATCGTCCGCACCCCGGGGACTGAAAGCAATGTCAAGGAAATCTACGACCGCTGCGCAGTGCTGGCCACCGAGCCCGACAAGGTGATCCTCAATCAGTTCTCGGAGTTTGGCAATTACATCGTCCACTACCGCTGTACCGGCCCGGCAGCCGATCGCGTCTTCACCGATCTCAGAAAGGCCGCGCCGAAGTTGCGATTGGCCGCCTTCGTATCGGCTACCGGCTCAGCCGGAACCATCGCGGCGGGTGATTACCTCAAGCAGCGCCACGGCGCACGCATCGTCGCCGTCGAGGCGGCAGAGTGTCCGACCCTGCTGGAAAACGGTTACGGCGAGCACAACATCCAGGGCATCGGCGACAAACATGTGCCGCTGATTCATAACGCGATGAACACCGACGTGGTTGTCGGCGTTTCCGATAGCGGTTCGGATGCCCTGAATCAATTGTTCAACTCCGAAGCCGGCAAGCGCTACCTGACCAAACGGCGGGGCTTCGACCCACTCTTCATCGAAGCACTGTCGGCGGTCGGCATTTCGGGCTGGGCCAACGTGATCGCGGCGATCAAAGTGGCAAAACATTTTGACCTCGGCGAAGACGATGCCATCGTGACGGTCGCGACCGACGGCGCGCAGCTGTACGAGAGCGAACGGGCGAGCTATCTGCAGCGCTCATTTGCCCAGGGTTTCGACGAAGTCGACGCCGCCGAACTCTTCGCGCGCCACCTGTTAGGCGTCACGGACGACCACCTGCTGGACCTCACCTACACGCAGCGCAAACGAATCTTCAACCTGGGTTACTTCACCTGGGTTGAACAGCAGGGGGTCAGCCTGGAGGATTTCGAAAGACGCAAGGATCCCGCATTCTGGCTTGGCCTGCAGGATTCAGTCCCCGCGTGGGATGCGTTGATCGACGCCTTCAACGAAAGATCAAGGGCACTTCGCAAGTAACCGTTTCCACAGCACCGTGGGCAAGTCAGGAGGCAATATGGAAGTAACACCGTATCTCGAACTGAGGGCCAAGCTCTCGCAGCGCGACCGCAGTCTGCGCGAGAAGGTCATGACGCTTCAGCAAGCTGCGGCGTTGGTCAATGATGGCGACAACGTCGGCATCGGCGGCAGCACACTTTCGAGAACGCCGATGGCGATGATCTGGCAACTCATCCGCGAACGCAAAAAACATCTGAAAGCTTACCGCAGCATCGTTTCCAGCGAAGGCGACTGGTTGTTCGCCTCGGGGATCTGCGACCAGATCACCACCAGCTGGTTCAGCCAGGGCATTGTCTGGGGCGTTTCCAAGGTGATGCGCCACTACGTGGAAAGCAAACAGGCCCGCTTCGACGAATGGAGCCACATGGCGATGGGCATGCGCTTTCGCGCTGGCGCGATGGGTGTGCCATTTCTGCCGATGCGCTCGATGCTGGGCTCCGACGTGCAGAAGCTGCGACCCGAAACCCGCACCATGACCTGCCCGTTCACCGAAGAAAAGCTTCTTCTCGTTCCGGCGCTCAATCCGGACGTCGCCCTGATCCACGTGCAGCGTTGCGACGCCTATGGAAATGCACAGATGGACGGCCTGCAATTCATGGATATCGATCTGGCGATGGCTGCCAATCGCGTCATCCTGACCACCGAACGCATCGTCTCCAACGAGCAGATTCGCCGCTCGCCGGACCAGACGAAGATTCCGTTCTTCGCTGTCGACGCCGTGGTCGAAGTGCCGTACGGCTGCGCACCACACGAGTGCAGCAACGTCTACGAACCGCTGTTCTCGCATATGGACTACTACACCTCGTTGGTCAACAAGGACCCGGTAGGCGCCATGCAGGAATATATCGATCGCTACATCCTCGAACCCAAGTCGTGGAATGAATATCTCGGCAAGCTGGGGCTGGACCAACTGCTCGACGCTGCGCGCCGCGGAAGGAGCATGCTCAATGACTGAGACGCCGCGCTTTACCGCCAGTGAAATTCTGGCCGTCATGAGTTCGCGCCTGCTTGAGGACGGGCAGATTGTATTCGCCGGTGTCGGCGTTCCGCTGCTTGCCGCCACGCTGGCCCAACGGCTGAGCGCCCCGGGACTGACGATCCTGTTCGAAGGTGGCGTCGTCGGTCCGATGATCAAGCCTGGCCATCTGCCGCCATCGACCAACGAGCAGCGCTGCACACGGCGCGCCAACATGGTGTTGAGCAGTACCGACGTATTGCTGCTGCTGCAACGCGGCTACGTCGATGTGGGCTTCATGGGCGGTGCGCAGATCGACAAGCATGGCAACCTGAACTCTTCGTATATCGGCAATCCGGCCGATCTGAAATTGCGTCTGCCGGGTACCGGCGGCGGCAACGATATCTCCAGCCTGACCCAGATGATCGTGGCGATGAAGCATGAACGGCGTCGCTTCGTCGACAAGGTCGACTTCGTCACCAGCCCAGGCTTCCTCGATGGCGGCGATACGCGACGTGAGCGCGGCCTGCCGGCCGGCGGCATGTTCCGCGTTGTCACCGACCTGGGAATATTCGGCTTCGACGACAAGACCAAGGCCATGAAGGTGTTCGCTCTGCACCCGGGTGTAACGCTGCAGCAGGTGCAGGACAACACCGGCTTCGACATGCTGCATGACAAGGATATCGCGGTCACCGAGGCACCGACCGCCGAGGAGCTGGCGGGTTTGCGCGAAATCGATCCGGACCGCCTCTATATCGCATGACGCGGGACGCAGATCCGCATCCCGCTTAGTAACCACAGGAGAAGATGATGGCCACACTACATGGGCAGTTCGGAATTGCAGCACGCAACTTCACGCCATTTCCCGAGATCCCGGACGCCGAAGCGCTGGTGCAATACGGCGTTCGAATGGAAGAGCTCGGTTTTGACTCGATCTGGGTCTGGGATCACATCCTGCTTGGCGTCGACCCTCACTTTCAGATTCTCGACTCCCTGACCATGCTGACGGCCATCGCTGCGCGGACCAAGAAAATCAAGCTGTCGACCGGTATCCTGGTACTGCCGCTACGCAACCCGGTGACGCTGGCCAAACAATTGTCGACCATAGACCAGTTGTCCAACGGCCGCCTGTTGATGGCGATGGCTGCAGGCTGGTACAAGCGCGAGTTCGACGCGGTCGGCGTCGATTTCAGCACCCGCGGCAAGATCATGGACGAAAACCTCGAGATCATGCGCCGTCTCTGGACCGAGGACTTGGTCACCGGAACCTGGACGCATCACGAAATTCCGGCCGGGGTCATGTTTCCGAAGCCGGTGCAAAACCCCTGCCCGTTGTTGATCGGCGGCTACGCGGATCGTGTGCTGAAGCGTGCAGCGACCGTGGGTGACGGCTGGCTGACCTATTTCTACAAGCCCGAAGCCTTCGTCGAGTCATGGGCGAAGATCTGCAACTACGCCAAGGAAGACGGCAAGGATCCCGCCACGTTGATGAACGGCAACCAATTGCCGATCATG
>JBBRID010000310.1:0-5060 GCA_038221635.1 Burkholderiales bacterium | reverse complement strand
GGGAGGGCGGCGATCGAATCGCTGAGATCGTTGGCCAGGCGTTGCGCCGCATCGCGTGGGCAATGGTCAAGCAGGATCGCGAATTCATCGCCACCCAGACGGACCACCAGATCACGGCTGCGCATGCGCGCCATCAAGGTGGTTGCCACCGCGCACAACACCGCGTCGCCAGCCGCGTGGCCGGCGCTGTCGTTGATCTGTTTGAAATGGTCCAGATCGATCAGCAACAGCGTTGGCGGCAGTGAATGCGGCTGTGCGGAGAATTCCTTGCGCAACCGCAGCTCGAAAGCCTGCCGATTCGCCAGTCCGGTCAAGGCGTCGTGATGGGCCGCCCATTCGAGCTCGGTGCGCGCCATGACGTCGTCGGTCACGTCGGTGATGGTCCAGATGGTCCCGGACGACCTGTCGCTCGAGTCGACCGGCCGGCCACGCAGGTGAGCCCAGAAGCGGCTTCCGTCACCGCGGCACATGCGGACGTCGCCCACATAGGCCGTGCCTTCGGCAAACGCGGCGGCGACCTTCGGACCGAGGGCTTCGAGGTCGGCACGCGAGTCGTAGATGATGTGAGTCGGCTGGCCGAGCAGTTCCGGTTCGCTGCGCCCCAGCAGCTGGCAGAACTCGTCGCTGACCAGTTCGAATTGCTTGTCACGCGTGAACGCGATGCCCACTGGCGCGTTGCTCATCACCGATCCCAATTGCTGCAGCAGGTGGGTATTCGAAACCTCCAGGCGCGAGCGTTCGGCGCCGATCTGGCGCAGCACGTCGGCCAGATCGCCGATTTCCCCAGCCACCGACGGCCATCCGAGTTGTGGGTCGATGCCGGGATCGAACATCTGCCTGGCCCGCTCCTGTACACGTTTGAGCGGCCGCAGCAGCCACCATGAACCGATCAGCATCAGCACGCTGCTGAGCAGCATCAGCACCAGCGCAAGATAAAGTGCCTCCTGTCGCGCACTGTGCAGCGGCGCGAACAGGCTCTGACTGCTGACCACGCGCCAGACCACCCAGTCCGGGCCGGACACGCCGCCCGCGGTCACCACGCCGGATTCACCCTGGATGGTCAGGCCACTGGGTTCGACCGGGCTGCCGCTTTCCTGCCAACTTTGCGCTGCCGCCGCCAATCTGGGTTCGGCGAACAAGCTCGTCATGACCAGTTTTCGATCCGGATGGGCGAGGATCTGTCCCTTGCTGTCGGCGACCACGCGCAGCGAATCGTCGTCGCTGTCGCCGGCCGAAACCAGGTCGAGAAGCAGATCGCGCTTGACCAGATTGATGGTGCCGCCCAGCAAACCTCGATCGCCGTCCAAACCCGGCAGCGGTTGGGCGAAGACGATGATGGGTTCACCGCTGAGGCGCGACGGCAGTACGTCCGATACGATTGCGCGCCTTTCTTTGATTGCCCGAGTGAAGTAGAGGCGATCTGCCAGATCGATATTCGGGTGTGACAGTCCGGAGGCATCGATGATCGCCCGCATGCGGCCTTCGGGACCGGCGATGAACAGCGAACTGAACAGGTTTCGCAGGATCGGCCGTTCGGACAGGTACCGGTCGATCTCAGGTTGGCTGTGAAATGCGGCGGGATCGAAATGCTCCGCGGCAATGCTCAAGGCCCGTTGCAGTTCGACGACCTGGCGCGACAGCGCCGTCGCGGCCCGAGTGGCTTCGCTCAGTTCGCGTTCGCGCACCGCCGCCAGGGTGTCGTGCTCGGTGCGTTTGACCAGCGTCACCGTGGTCAGGCCGATGCCGAGCGCCATTGCGACGATCATGCCGACCGTGATGCGCAGCTTCAATGAGCCGAATGCCAGCGCCAATCGATGGCGCAGGCTCGGAAAAGAAATCATGTTGGTGCCCGGATTCAATCGGGCGACCGATTCGATGGCACCCGACACCAGTTTATCGGCCGTCCGAGGCGCCACTTGAGCTGAGGCTGCGCCGCCTCAGGGCGGGCTTTGCAGCTCGCGCAGGAGGCGCGCCTTGTCGACCCCGTCGGCCATCTCGACCAATGCATTGAAAAATCGCTGCTGGTCGCCATTCGTTGCGGCCGCCTTCTTGACCAGGATCCTGGCGATCGGCCCGAGGTGTGCGGTCATCACGCGGGTGGCGTGCGTGAGCGCCTGCTCGCTCAACTCGTGACGAGGCGTGCTTGCGCCAGTAGGCGCGTTTATCGCTCCCGAGCCGACACTCGTCGACTTGGTCAAGTGGGTCGTGCCGGCTTCGAGCCGGGCGACGAAGCGGTCCCGGTCTGTTGGATTCTCGATCTGCTGCGTGAGCAAAGCGGCCAAGGCCGCGAGGTCTGCAGACTGGCGCGCCGCCCGCTTGACCATGACCCGTGCCATCGGCCCGACCACACTGGCCAGTGCCCGTTCGACCGGCAGCAGCAGGTCGGCATCCCAACCGGTCGGCGCAAGTGCAGTCGACGCGCCCGTCAAGCCGGTCAAGCCCTTCGCTGCGCTGCCGCTGGCCACCGGGGACGGTGAGGCACCTGAGGCAGCGCCCGCCGCCTTGACCGCAGCTGTAGCCGGAATTCGCATCATCAGCGTCGGCATGTCAGTGATGCTCGAGCCCGGTTGCAGTGACACCACCAGCCGGCGAGACAGCGCGCTGCGAAATTCCGCCGCCGACGAAAAGCGCTGTGCGGGGTCGCGCGCCAGCGCGCGCGCGATGATCTGGTCGTAGCCGTCGACCCGGGTTCCCTCTGTGACCTGGCTCGGCAGCACCGGATCGTGGTTCATCACCTTGAACATCACCGATGCGGCGGCGCCTTCGAATGGCTTGCGTCCGGTCAGCAGGCGATACAGCAACACGCCGCAAGCGTACAGGTCGACGCGGTGGTCGACGCCCTCACCGGTATATTGCTCCGGCGCCATGTAGCCCGGCGTGCCGATCTGCGAGTTGACCAGCGTCAGCCCGGCGTTCTCGATCCGGGCGATCCCGAAATCGGTCAGTTTGACCCGCCCGCCGGCCATGATGATCAAATTGGCGGGCTTGATGTCGCGGTGCCAGACACCGAACCGGTGGGCACATTCGAGGGCGTCGAGAACCTGGTCCATCAGGCGCAGGATCTCCGGCTCGGGCACCGACGGCCCGTTGCCCAGCAGCTGGGCGAGGGTCTTTCCCTCCACATATTCCATCGCGATGAAGGCGGTTCCGGCGTCTTCGCCGTACTCGTAGATCGCCACGATGCCCGGATGCGACAGGCGACCCACTGCCCGCGCCTCGTTGCGGAATCGCGCCGCCATGCCGTTGCTGGCATCGGCGGGCTCTTCGCCGTCACTGGCGAGCAGCTTGGCGTGGACGGTCTTCAGCGCCACATCACGCCCGATATCGGGGTCGTGCGCGCGGTAGACCACACCCATGGCCCCTTCGCCGATGACGGCGGTTATCGGGTATTTGCCGAGTTGCCTGGGGTGGTCCATCAATTCCCGCCGGAGCGCCGAAACTGCGCTGAATCAGCTCTCGAGCATCTTCATCGCATGCACCAGGCTCTTGCGCATGCGGCCGAACGAATCTGCCAGCACGCCGATCTCGTCCTTCGACTTGACGACGAATTCAGGCGCATCCAGCTCACCCATGCTGACCCGATCGGACAATGCGGAGAGTTTGCTCACCGGCTGGATCACCAGCTTCCACAGCATCAGGTTCAACGCCACGCCGATCAGCAGGAACACGCCGGCGAGCATCGCCATCACCACGCCAAAAGCGCGATCGGCGCGTTGCAGCGGCAGGGTCATCGGGACCGAAACCACCTGCGCGCCGAGGGTTTCGTTCAGGGTCCAACCGAAACCGTTGCCAGGTCCGTATTTGTCGACCAGCGGTTTCGGCGCGGCGTCTGGCGTGCTGTGACATGCCAGGCAGCGCTCGTTGGTGATGATGATGGGTTTGGCGATGTACAGCGCCAGGCCGGTCGGTGTCTCGCGGGTCCCGACGAACTCGTCGATGCTCGACCCCTTCTTGAACTGGTTGATCACATCTTCCTCCCAGGCCACCGCGCGGTCGCGTGGATTGGTCGGATTCAGCATCGCAGCCTTGTAGCTGTATTCGGGATAAGTCTTCTGCAGCGCATTGATGATTTCGGTCGATGAGTAGGCCGGTATCGACTGCGGCAGGAAGGTGTATTTCATCTGCGTCGACAGCAGCGGCGCGATCTGGTTTGCCGTGTACGAGCTGACGACCCGCGCCTTTTCCATCAGCAATCGGGCCCGGTCGATGACCTGGGCCTGTGCATCTTGCAGGAGCAAAGAGCGGGCGATGAATCCCGAGATGGCCAGCCCAACGACGAAGACCAGAAGAAAGACAAGGTTGAACTTCAGCAGCAGTTTCATTTCGAGTCCCAACGGCGACGAACGCGCCTGCGATGACCGCGCTAGCTTAACGGGCTGACGCAGGAATGCCAGCCTGAGCGCGGTCTCAATTGCGGGGACGGTACTTTTCCGGGAAAAGTACGCGATCCCACTCGGGATGCGCCGGCATGTCGGCCACCAGCGCCTTGCGGAATTCAGCGTCCCGCGTCAGCGACTGCCAGCGCTTCATCGCCGGGCGACGCAGGGTCCATTCGACGGCCAGCCAGTCCTTGGCGTCGGCATAACTGATCGTGCCGACCGGCTTGGGCGCCGGATTGCGGTCTTTGAACATGGCCGCCCGGTCGGGCAAGGTATCCAGAAAGCTGCGCGGAATCTGATCGATGAACCCCGGCGCAGGACGAGCCGAGACGGTCGACTTGGCCTGTTTAGCGCGTTGCAGAAATTGCCCGCTGCGCAACTGCACCGGCTGCCCCAGCGGTATGGCGTCCAACCGCTCGCCAATCTTCGCTTGCCCGGATTCGACGAACAACGACACCGCGGCTTCGTTGACCAACGCGACTACCGACCCGGTGGCGTCGTACAAATCGATTGCCGGCGAAGCGAGCAGCGGAATCGCTGCCGCGTCGACTTTGCCCGCAGCAGGTGCCTTGACCTTGACCCAGCCGCTGAGCAGGTACAGGCGGGCGAAGCGCCCTCGCTCGCCATAGAACTGCGGGTCGATGAGGATCCGGGTCGACGGGCCCAAGTTGACTGCCAGCC
>JBBRID010000309.1:0-5074 GCA_038221635.1 Burkholderiales bacterium | reverse complement strand
GTGTGCCGCATCCTGTTCACGGGGGTGCAAGTCGACGCTTTCACTGCCGGTCTTCAACCAGGCACGCATCAACCAGCGCCACAGGTCGATCCGGTAGACATGGTGGTTGTCGCTGAGCGGCTTGAAACTGCCGAGATCGAGGCGGTTGTCGCCGCGGCGCACCTGAAGCGCCAATGCCATCAAGCCCCAGCCGCTGTCTGCCGAGGGCTGGCGCTTGCCGCTTTCACTGAGGCAGAACTTCAGCGCTCGCTCCAGATGCACCGGTGAGCCCTGAGCCAGCAGTGACAAGACATACGGCAGGGCAAAAGGCTCCGGCAGCAGGCCTTTGCGTTTTCCTCCCAGGATTCTCAGCTGCGCCAGAACCTCTTCGAACGCGTGCTCGGATTCGCTCCAGCGGCCCTGCAACGCGAGCCACGCAGCCATTGCGCTTCGCGCCAGTGCCGCCTGCTCGCGCAAGGCGTCGCCGGCGCGGCCGGACGGTTGTGAACCAGCAATATCGTCCAGCAAGGGCCGCAGCAGTTCGGGCAATCTCGCTGGTTGGTCCGACCAGAGTGTGTATTCAGCCAGCGCCACGCGCAGACGGCCGGTTGCTTCGGAAGCTGGGTAGCGCTCGACTTGCCGCCGGGCCAGTTCGACTGCCCGGATCGGCGGCACCACCCAATCGTTCAGCAGGCGAGCCAGCGCCTGCTCGAGGATGACCGTCTGCAGCGGTGGCTCGAGTCGGGCAAACAGGCGGTCGTCGAGATCGGTGGTGATCGCGGCGTCGACAACCTCCTGCCAGCTGAGGCCGAATCGGCAGTACTCGCGCAGCCTGGAGACGGTTTCGAACGGCACGCCGCCGAAGGTCTCGAGCCGCACGATGGTCGCTGCGGCGTCGGTCTCGTTGAAATGGGTCCACGCGCTCGGTGCCGAGTCATCAAAGCGGAACACCGCGCCAAGCGCCTTGCGTAACGGCGTGACGCCCAGGCCATCGATGGCCTTGAGAAACACGGCACTGCGGCGGTTCGGCGTCACCTGCCATTGCCCCATGCGCTGCGGCAGATCGATCAACCAGCCAGTCTGGGCCAGGCCGCGGATCAGCAACTGCAAGGCTTCGCCGGTGAAACGACGGTTTTTGCCGTCGGCTGCGCTGAGTTCACTCAGCAAACCCAGCACCCAGGCGCGCGTTCTGCCCGTCCAGCCTAGCGCAAACGCGATCAGCACCTGCTGCTGGTCGGGGCCCAGGTCCGCGAACGAAGCCTCGGCATCGAATCCGGACATCAGCGGGTCCGCAAGGGGGTCAGGCGCGCTGCGCCGCGATGCCACTTCAGCGGCTCAACACCGCTGCGATGGCTACTGCGGTCGCTTCGACGTTCCCCGTATTGAGGCCGGCGACACACAGCCGACCGGAGCGCACCAGATAGACGCCGAATTCTTCTTTCAACTGATCGCACTGGGCAGCGCTCAGCCCGGTGTAGCTGAACATGCCGCGCTGTTTCAAAAAATAGTCGAAATTGCGCCCTGGAATCTTGGCGCTGAGCACCGCATGCAGTGATTGCCGCATGGCCAGGATGCGGGTTCGCATCACTTCGACTTCGGCTTCCCACTGGGTACGCAAATCGGCGTCCTGCAGCACACGGGCAACCAGTTGTCCGCCGTGCATCGGAGGGTTTGAATAGTTGGCGCGTACCACGGATTTCAATTGGCCGAGCACGTGCTCGGCCTGCGCCGGATTCGGGCAGACCACGCTCAAGGCGCCGCAGCGTTCGCCGTATACGCTCATGTTTTTCGAGAACGAATTGGCGACGAAGAAGCTGAGCCCGGATTCGGCCAGCAGACGCACTGCATAAGCGTCCTCTACCAGGCCGTCGCCGTAGCCTTGATAGGCCAGATCGAGGAAAGGGATCAACTCGTGTTCGCGCAACACCGGCAGCAACGATTGCCACTGTTCGCGCGACAGGTCAACGCCAGTCGGGTTGTGGCAACAGGCGTGCAGCAGCACGACGCTGCGCGCCGGCAAGCCACGCAATGCCTCGCGCATCGCGTCGAAGCGCAGGCCGCCGGTGGCAGGGTCGTAATACGGATAGGTCTGGATCGCCAGCCCCGAACCGGCAAAAACCGCCCTGTGGTTGTCCCAGGTCGGGTCGCTGACATTGACCGTGCTGTCAGGGAAATAGCGCTTGATGAAATCGGCGCCAACCTTGAGCCCGCCGCTCGAGCCAACGGTCTGGATCGTTACCACTCGCCCGGCCTGCAGCGCCGACGAGTCGGCACCGAACAGCAGCTGCGCCACCTCACTGCGGAAATTCGCTGCGCCTTCCATTGGCAGATAAGGCCTCGCGCCGGCGCCGTTGACGACGCGCATCTCGGCTTCCCGCACCGACTTCAACATCGGGATCTTTCCGTCATCGTCGAAATAGATGCCGATCGACAAATTGATCTTGTCGCTGCGCGGATCCTTCTGGAAGGCTTCGTTCAGCGACAGGATCGGGTCGCCCGGATAAGCTTCGACGTGGTGGAACATGATGGCGGCGGTGCGTGGGGTGGAATGCGGATTATCCAACCCACGGTGACAACGTCACGCCAAGGCGGCCTCGATGTCCGAGCGCAGCGATTCGGGCGTGTCGGTCGGCGCATAACGCTTGATCACCTGGCCGTCACGGCCGACCAGAAATTTGGTGAAGTTCCACTTGATCGCCTTGCTGCCGAGCAACCCTGGCGCCTGCTCGCTCAGCCACTTCCACAGCGGATGGGCGTTGGCGCCGTTGACATCGACCTTGGCCATCATCGGGAAGCTGACGCCGTAGTTGAGTTGGCAGTAGCTCGCAATCTCGTCATCGCTGCCTGAGTCCTGCGCGCCGAATTGATTGCACGGGAAGCCAACTATGACCAGTCCGCGCTCGGCGTACTCTTTGGCCAGCGACTCCAGCCCCGCGAACTGCGGCGTGAAGCCGCAGGCACTGGCCGTATTGACGATCAACAGCAGCTTGCCGCGCTGGGTCGAGAACGCTGCCGGTTTGCCGGCGATCGAGCGGGCTTCGAAATCGTGGATGGAAGAGGCTGCGTTTGGCATGGGCGGTCCGGTCGGGAGGTGCGGATCGCGATCGTAATCCCGCGCCGGCAATCAGTGCTTGTCAATTCGCGCGATGGCCAGCAAGCGGTCTACCTCGACCTTGTGATGGATGCAGTTGCTGTTGTGCCAACGCCGGATCAGCTCCATCACACCGGCAACGACCAGACCGAACAGCGCAATCGCCGTGAATGCCGACAGGCCGAGTTTGGTCATGCCGGTGTAAAACGCGCCGAGCCCGAGGATGCAGGCCTGCTCGTTGAAATTCTGCACCGCGATCGAGCGCCCGGCGCCCATCAGGTTGTGGCCGCGGTGCTGCAGCAGCGCATTCATCGGAACCACCAGGAAGCCGCCGGCCAGACCGAGCAGCATCAGGAACGGCACCGCCACCCACACGTCGCGGATCAGGTTCAGGCCGATCACCAACACGCCCATCACGATGCCGAGCGGGATCACGGCGGTCGCCTTGTCGAGTCGCATCTTCATCGAGGCGATGACGGCGCCGAAGGCGACGCCGATCGATACGACGCCCGCCAGAGACGAGGCCTGGGTCGTCGTGTAGCCGAGCGCCACCGCCGCCCACGGGAAAACGATGATCCGCAGATTGCCGCCGACACCCCAGAACATCGTCGTCGTTGCCAGCGAAATCTGGCCGAGCTTGTCGGCCCAGAGGCGGCCGTTGCAATGCGAGAAGTCGCGCAGCAGGACCAGCGGGCTGCCCGCCAGCCGCTGCAGCGGCGCCTCGGTGCGCGGGATGTACAGATTGAAGATGGCCGCCACGCAATACACCAGCACCATCGAGGCGATGGCCGCTTCCGGCGGCGTATCCACGCGGGTATCGAAGAAGGGCAGATCGAAGCCGAGCAGCAGCGGCGCCAGTCGCGGCCCGACCAGTTGGCCGCCGAGCAGGATGCCCAGAATGATCGACGCGATCGTCAGCCCCTCGATCCAGCCGTTCGCCTTGACCAGCTGTGATGACGGCAACAGTTCGGTCAGGATGCCGTATTTGGCAGGCGAGTAGGCGGCTGCGCCGAGTCCGACGATGGCGTACGAGAGCAGCGGATGGCTGCCGAACAGCATCATGAGGCAGCCGCCGACCTTGATGAGGTTCGAATAGAACATCACCTTGCCTTTCGGAACGGCGTCTGCAAAGGCGCCGACGAACGGCGCCAGCACGACATAGAACAGCGCGAACATCGGCGTCAGCGCCGGGATCTGCCAGGGCGGTGCTTGGGAGGTTCGCAGCAGTTCGATTGCAGCCACCAGCAGCGCGTTGTCAGCCAGTGAGCTGAAGAACTGCGCCGACATGATGGTGTAAAAACCCTTTTTCATTCGCTGAAGCTTGCCTTTCAGGCGGCGCTTGTCGGCTGCGCTGGATCGAAGTTGGGGTCTTTGCTTGCCCGTATGTCTCCCGGGCGCGGTTTATATCACGCGGGCATTTGCACGCGGTCGAACAAGTCCCTCGGCGTTCCCGGTCTGCGGCAGAATGGGTCGATGCCTCGCCCGATCGAAGCCCTCATCCATATCGACGCCTTGGCGCACAACCTGAGGCGGGCCCGGACCTGTGCGCCCGATGCCAAGGTCTGGGCCGTCGTCAAGGCAAATGCCTATGGGCATGGCATCGAGCGGGTCTATCCCGGGTTGCTTGGTGCCGATGGCTTTGCGCTGCTCGATCTGGTTGAGGCTGAACGAATCCGTGCGCTCGGCTGGCGCGGGCCGATTCTGCTGCTCGAAGGTTGCTTCGAGCCGCGCGATCTCGAACTGTGCTCGCGGCTCGAGCTGTGGCACACGGTTCATTGCGAACAGCAGATCGACTGGCTGTCGGCACACAAGACCCTGCACCCGCACCAGGTGTTCCTGAAAATGAACAGCGGCATGAACCGGCTTGGTTTCACGCCGGCGGCCTATCGCTCGGCCTGGCACCGCCTGTCGGGCCTGACCCAGGTCGACAGCGTCACGCTGATGACGCACTTTGCCGACGCCGATGCGCCGGCCGGCGTCTCGCGTCAGGCTGCCGTTTTTGCC
>JBBRID010000308.1:0-5077 GCA_038221635.1 Burkholderiales bacterium | reverse complement strand
TATTTCGAGTGCCTGCACGAACTCAAACTGATCGTCGACCTGATCTACGAGGGCGGCATCGCGAACATGAACTACTCGATCTCGAACAACGCCGAATACGGTGAATATGTGACCGGGCCGCGGATCATCAACGAGGAAACCAAGAAGGTCATGCGGGAGGTGCTGAAGGACATCCAGACAGGCGAATACGCTAAGAACTTCATTCTCGAAAACCGTGCCAATGCCGCAACCTTGCTGTCACGCCGCCGCCTGACTTCCGAACACCAGATCGAGGTGGTGGGCGAGAAACTGCGTGCGATGATGCCGTGGATCAAGGCCAACAAGCTGGTCGACAAGAGCCGCAACTGAGGTTGATTTCAACGGGTGGCGCTATTTGCCTACCTCGTTGCTCACTAATCTCTCAGGGGTAGGTGGCGCAGGTCATATTGGCACGGGGGGACGCCCTCTTGAACGCCGGCGTCTCCTCCTTGACCTCCGGCATCCGGCCACCCGCCGGCCTCGTCCCGGCACCAGCGGTGCCGTTCGAGCATGCCTTCGTCGAGCGCCGCAGTGGTGGGGGAGCGTTGGGGTGGGTTACCCTGTTCTGCGCAGGTAAAAGGAGGGGGAGCGGCCGCTCAGGCCGCGACGGGGGACACGGAGCAGATCAGGGTAACCCACCCAAACGCGCTCGCTCAGATAGTCGATGCCTGCGGTCATGGCGGCGCCGCTTCGGCGGCCAACTAGCAGGCCGGGGTACGAATTTCTCCCAACCGTGCGGCTGGCTCGTTTGCCCACTTAGCTGGGGCGAACGCTGATGTATCCTCGCAGCCCATGAACGATTCAGAGTCGGACGACATCCACCCCCGGCCACGTCGCAAGGGCATCTACGTTCTGCCCAACCTGTTCACGCTGGCCGCGTTGTTCGGCGGCTTCTACGCAATCGTGATGGCAATGAACGGCCGTTTCGATCAAGCCGCGATCGGCGTTTTCTGTGCCATGGTGCTCGACAGTCTGGACGGGCGCGTCGCGCGCATGACCAATACGCAAAGCACCTTCGGTGAGCAGATGGACAGCCTGTCCGACATGGTGTCGTTCGGTGCGGCGCCTGCGCTGATCATTTACGAGTGGGCGCTCAAAGGACTCGGCAAGCTCGGCTGGGTTGCTGCGTTTGTCTACTGCGCCTGTGCTGCCCTGCGGCTGGCCCGCTTCAATACGAATCTTTCGGTTGTCGACAAGCGGTTCTTCCAGGGTCTGCCGAGCCCGGCTGCCGCAGCGCTGGTGATGGGTTTCGTCTGGGTGCTCGACGATCTGGGATTCAAGGGTGCGAGTGAGGGCGCCGGTTTGGTCTGGACGGCCTTTGCGATGACCTTGTACGCCGGGCTCACGATGGTTACCAACGTGCCGTTCTACAGCTTCAAGGATCTGAGCCTGAAACGTTCGGTGCCCTTCGTTTTCATTGTCGCGATCGCGCTGGCCATCGCACTGATCAACGTGCATCCGCCGTTGGTGCTGTTCGCGGTCTTCTGCATTTACGGCTTCTCTGGCTATGCGATCTACGTGTGGAAGCGCGCGAAGGGTCGGCGGGTCAGCGTGATCGCCACCTCTACCGACGAGCCCGAAGAAGAAGGCCTGCATCGTTGATACGCATTGGCCTGAACGCATGCTAATATCCAAGGCATGAACTTCGTCAGCGCGATCCTGCTGCAGCTACTTCTAGAGGTGCCTCGGGCTCGCTGACCGTTCACGTCCATCGTTTTCGTCTCAACGGCCCGCTTGCAACCTGCAGCGGGCTTTTTGTTTTGTACTGCCGCACTCTGGAGAGTTTCATGAGCAATGCCAACAAGCTGATCATCTTCGACACCACCTTGCGCGATGGCGAGCAATCGCCCGGCGCCTCGATGACGAAGGACGAAAAACTGCGCATCGCTCGTCAGCTCGAGCGCCTGAAGGTCGACGTGATCGAGGCCGGATTCGCGGCTTCCTCGAATGGCGATTTCGACGCGATTCATGCGATCGCGATGGCGATCAAGGACAGCACTGTCTGTTCGCTGGCCCGGGCCAACGACCGCGACATCACACTGGCTGCCCAGGCTCTGGAAGGCGGACACTCGACCCGTCTGCACCTGTTCCTCGCCACCAGTGCGCTGCACATGGAAAAAAAGCTGCGGATGACGCCGGACCAAGTGTTCGAGCAGGCGCGACTGTCGACCCGGTTCGCGCGCAACTTGAATTCGGATGTGGAGTTTTCACCTGAAGACGGCTATCGGTCGGATCCCGATTTCCTGTGTCGGGTCCTGGAGGAAGTGATCAAGGAAGGCGCGACCACGATTAACATCCCCGACACTGTCGGCTATGCGGTGCCGGAGCTGTACGGCAACTTCATTCGAAATTTGCGCGAGCGCATTCCCAATTCAGACAAGGCGGTCTGGTCGGTCCATTGCCATAACGATTTGGGTATGGCAGTTGCCAATTCGCTGGCAGGCGTGATGATCGGCGGAGCCAGGCAAGTCGAGTGCACGATCAACGGCCTCGGAGAGCGCGCCGGCAACTGTTCGCTGGAAGAAGTGGTGATGGCAGTGCGCACCCGGCGTGACTACTATGGCCTCGACCTCGGCATCGATATTTCGCACATTGTTCCGGCGTCAAGGTTGGTGTCGCAGACTACCGGATTCGTAGTCCAGCCGAACAAGGCCGTGGTTGGCGCCAATGCATTTGCGCATGCCTCCGGCATCCACCAGGATGGTGTGCTGAAGGCTCGCGACACCTACGAGATCATGCGTGCCGAAGATGTCGGCTGGAGCGCCAACAGGATCGTGTTGGGCAAGCTGAGTGGTCGCAATGCGTTCAAGCAGCGCCTGCAGGAAATCGGTATTGAAATGGAGTCGGAATCCGAAGTCAATGCTGCCTTCGTTCGCTTCAAGGAACTGGCTGATCGCAAGAGCGAAATCTTCGACGAAGACATCACCGCATTGGTGATGGACGAGGCCAGCGCCGCTGCGCACGATCATTACCAGCTTCTGACCTTGTCGCAGCGCTCCGAAAGCGGTCAGCGACCGCACGCAAAGGTGTCGTTCACGGCTGGAGCGGTCGAGCACATGGCGGAGAGTGAAGGCAACGGTCCGGTCGACGCCAGCTTGAAGGCGATCGAGTCGCGGGTTTCAAGTGGGGCCGAAATGCTGCTTTATTCGGTCAATGCCATCACGTCGGGCAGTACAGAATCCCAAGGAGAAGTGACGGTTCGGCTCCAACACGGTGGCCGCGTCGTGAACGGCGTCGGATCAGACCCTGACATTGTCGTGGCCTCTGCGAAAGCGTATCTGGCAGCGCTGAACAAGCTGCACAGCAAGACCGAACGGGTACGCGCACAGGGGTAAATGTCACAAGCTGACAAGCCCTGATTGTTCACTTGAGGAACATCAGGTAAGTTTTTGATCTTGCGTGCATTTTTCTGATGATCTACACTGACCGAAATTCTTTTCCCGGGGGGTTGCGTGCACGCTTTGAGCAAGTTCGTATCAATTTGTTCGATCATGGTCGGTTTGACCGTGATGACGGCATCACCAACTGCTCAAGCGGGCGCTGCAAGCAAAAAAGCCGTGGCATCGAAGAGTGTGCGTCAGGCACACAAGGCCAAGCCGCGTGCTGCGGTGCGCAGCTCGCGCCGTGTGGTTCGATCGACACCGGTTCGAACCGAGCCGATGAATCCTTCGTTCGGTCAGTTGTACGGCCTGCACCAGACCAACGACGTGCTCGACCTCAAATCGAGCGTTGCCCTGGTGCTCGATCAAGATACCAATGAGGTCTTGTTCAGCAAGAATCCAATGGCCGTGCTGCCGATCGCGTCGATCACCAAGCTGATGACGGCTCTGGTCGTGGTCGAGGCCAACCTGCCATCCGACGAGATCCTGACGGTGACAGACGAAGACGTCGATACCGAAAAGAACAGCCGTTCGCGCCTGCGCGTCGGCACCCAACTGACGCGTGGGGAAATGCTGCACCTGGCGTTGATGTCCAGCGAAAATCGGGCCGCGCATGCATTGGGTCGCCACTATCCGAACGGCCTGCCTGCCTTTGTCGCCGCGATGAACCGCAAGGCGCGCGAACTGCAGATGGCTGATACCCGCTTCAACGATCCGACCGGCCTGTCGAGTCAGAATCAGTCGAGCGCGCGGGATCTGGCTACGCTTGTCAAGACCGTCTATGGTCACCCGATCATCCGGGAGTTGTCCACGTCGCCCGAATACGCCGTTTACGTCGGCGACCGACAAATCCAGTACCGCACGACCAACAGCCTGGTTCTGAACCCGAGCTGGGAGATCGGTCTGCAAAAGACCGGCTACATCTCCGAAGCCGGCCGTTGCATGGTGATGCAGGCCAAATTGGCGGGCCGCAAATTGATCATGGTTTTCCTCGATTCCGCGGGAAAATATTCGAGACTCGGTGACGCCGAGCGCGTTCGTCGCTGGCTGATGGAGTCGCTGCCGGGTGTTTCGATCGCGCCGGTCGGGACCGCCACGCCTCTCAAACTGACCTCCTGATCGGCCAACAGGCTCCTGGCCGGCAGGCAATCTATCTTCGCGCTGAGCCAGCCAGCGGATTCAGATCGGTGCTACAGGCCGATAGCCCAGGGCTGCCGAGATTTGCGTCGCGGTCGACTTGAGACGGACCAGCCATTCCTCCTCGAGGCGATCGGCTGGCGCTGAAATCGACAGCCCGGCAATCAGCCGAGACTGGTCATCATAAATGCCGGCCGCCATGCAGCGCACGCCGAGTTCCAGTTCTTCGTCGTCACGCGCCGTGCCGCTGCTGGTCACCTTGCCCAATTCGCGTTCCAATGCCGGCAGATCGGTGATGCTGTTGCGGGTGTGGCCGGCCAGGCCGGTGCGGGTGGCGTACGCGCGTACCCGCTGCGACTCGTCGTGCGCCAGAAACAGTTTGCCTACCGACGTGAGGTGAAGTGGTGCCCTGCCACCGACGGCCCTTACCACCTGCATGCCAGAGCGTTCGCTATAGGTGCGCTCGATGTAGACGATCTCGTCGCCCTGGCGCATCGAGAGGTTGACCGGTTGATGAGTCAGCTTGTGCAGCTCGCGCATCG
>JBBRID010000307.1:0-5083 GCA_038221635.1 Burkholderiales bacterium | reverse complement strand
TGAGACGCCGTGAAACCCTATTCTGGTGGAGCCGGGGGGAATCGAACCCCCGTCCGCAAGCCATCATCAGGCAGTTCTACATGCTTAGCTGACTGATTTGGTTTTAAGAATCAATACCGCGCAGCAGCACGCTGTATCAATCCCGAGTCACTTGATTTGATCCCCAGGTGAGTGACCCAGAAGGGGACGAGCCAATGTGAATGACTTCGCAGCTTTTCAGGTTACCCCTCGAGCCCGGCCCATCGGCCAACCGTTGCGAAGCTCACCGGTTTTAAGCGGCGAGAGCGTACGTAGAGTCGTTCGCAGTTACTTTGTTTCCAGATGGATTTACGAGCTGACTGGTGCTCGGCATGCCCTGTTCCAAATCCGTACCCGCGTCGAAGCCAGGTCGGCCCCAGGAGTCGTAGTTTAGGCCATTCGCTGCAGATTCAAGAGATCGCCCGGAACCTGCAGCAAATGGTCGGCGCCCCAGCCGTCGATGGCGTCGTCGGCGCCCAAATAGCCCCAGGCCGCTGCGGCAGTCGACATGTTGGCTGCGCGGCCGGCTTGGACGTCGCGCAGGTCGTCTCCCACATAGATACAGGTGGCGGGGTCGATTTCGAGTCTCCTTGCGGCCTCGAGCAAGGGTTCCGGGTGCGGCTTCGAGTGCGGGGTGGTGTCGCCGCCGATCACGACTGCGGCCCGCTTGGCCAGCGCCAGCGCGGCCACCAGCGGCACCGCAAACCGTTCGGCCTTGTTGGTGACAATGCCCCAGCGGATGGCGCGTGCGTCCAGTTGGTCGAGCAGCGGCCAGATGGGGTCGAACACCCGGGTGAGCTGGGTCATGCGCGCTTCGTAGCGGCGCAGAAACTCTTCGCGCATCGCCTCGAAATCCTCGTGTGCCGGCGTGATGCCGAATGCCGCACCCAGCATGCCGCGCGCGCCCGATCCGACCATCGGCCGCAGGCTGGCGTATTCGGCGGCCGGCAGGCCGCGGTGGGAGCGCATGTCGTTGGCGGCACCGGCCAGATCGGGGGCGCTGTCGATGAGCGTGCCGTCCAGATCGAACAGCACGGCAGCAAAGCGTTGCGTCGTCATGCCGGCTTTCGGCAGGCCAGCATGTAGTTGACGCTGGTATCGGCCGACAGCCAGTAGCGCCGCGTCAACGGGTTGTATTCGAGGCCGCGTGTGCCCTGCACTTCCAGGCCAGCGGCGCGGCAGGCCGACACCAGCTCGCTGGGCCGGAGGAAGCGCGCGTATTCGTGGGTGCCTTTGGGCAGCAGATTGAGCAGATATTCGGCGCCGATGATGGCGAACAGAAAGCTCTTCGGGTTGCGCGAGATGGTCGAGAAAAAGACCGAACCGCCGGGCTTGGTCAGGGTGGCGCAGGCCTTGACGATGGATGCTGGGTCGGGCACGTGCTCGAGCATTTCCATGCAGGTCACGACGTCGAACTGCGCGGGCATTTCTTCGGCCAGAGCTTCAGCTGCCACCTCGCGGTATTCGACATCGGCGGTCTGCGCCTCCATCGCATGCAACTGGGCCACCTGCAAGGCCTTGCTCGACAGGTCGATGCCCAACACCTTGGCGCCTTTGCGCGCCATCGAATCGCTGAGGATGCCGCCGCCGCAGCCGACATCGAGTACGCGCTTGCCATGCAGGCGCACCTGCTGGTCGATCCAGTCGAGGCGCAGGGGGTTGATCTGGTGCAGCGGACGGAATTCGCTTTCGGGGTCCCACCAGCGATGGGCTAGGTCACTGAATTTGGCAAGTTCCTGGGGGTCGGCGTTGGTGGTCATGGGAGCAATGGTATCGAATGGGGGATGGCGTTCGGCGCCGATTGAAGCGCGGCTCAAGCCGCTCCTACGAAAGCAATCGACGTCGATGTTAGTTTTCCGCAGGAGCGGCTTCAGCCGCGCTTCATCGTCCTACAACACCACCGGCTCCGGTTCAAGTCGGATGCCGAAGCGCCCGTAGACGCTTTCCTGGATCGCCAGCGCCAGCGTCATCACCTCGGAGCCGATGGCGCCGCCGCGGTTCACGAGCACCAGCGCCTGCTTGTCGTACACGGCCGCCTGTCCGACCGATTTGCCCTTCCAGCCGCAGGCGTCGATCATCCAGCCGGCGGCAAGTTTGATCGGCCCGTCGGGCAGCGGGTAATGAACGACTTCCGGGTCGCGGCCGATGATGTCGCGGCATTGTTCGGGCGAAACCAGCGGGTTCTTGAAAAAGCTGCCGGCATTGCCGATCTGTTCGGGATCGGGCAGTTTGTGGCGCCGGATCGCGATCACCCACTGCGCAATCTGCATGGCGCTCGGCCGGTCGATGCCGGTTTCCGCCACCTTGCGCTCGAGTTCCAGATAACCCAGCACCGGCGCCCACGGCTTGGGCAAGCGGAACCTGACGCGGGTGATGATCACCACACCGGCCAGTGAGTGCTTGAACACGCTGTCGCGGTAACCGAAAGCACATAATTCAGCGCCAACCGTTACGCCCAAACCGGTGCGCAAATCCACGCCGTCCAGCGAGTCGAACCGATCCTGCAACTCCAGCCCGTAGGCACCAATGTTCTGCACTGGCGATGCGCCGACGGTTCCGGGGATCAATGCCAGGTTTTCGAGGCCCGGGAACCCGTGCTCGAGCGTCCACATCACCAGCCGATGCCATGTTTCGCCGGCACCGGCCTCGACGATCCAGGCATCGGCCCGCTCTTCGACCAGCCGGATCCCGCGCACCTCGACCTTCAGCACGGTTTGCGGCATGTCACGGGTCAGGATGATGTTGCTGCCGCCGCCCAGGATGAATTTGGGCGCCCGGCCCAGCACGGGGTCGTCGACCACGCGTCGCACGTCGGCATCGCTGCCGATGCGAACCAGGGTCTGTGCCACCGCCGGCAGCCCGAAGCTGTTGTATGGTTTCAGGCTCACGCCCGATTCTGTCTGCATGACAGAATTTTCGCCTATCCCTCGCCGCCGCGCCAACGGCAGGCGAGGCGCGGGCCGATCAACCGCCATGGAAAGACCATCAGATGCCCAGCTTTGACGCCGTCATCGACCCCAACCTCGTCGAGGTTCGCAACGCCGTTGACCAGGTTGCGAAGGAAATAGGTACCCGCTTCGACTTCAAGGGCTCTTCTGCCCGGGTCGAACTGAAGGAGAAGGAATTGACAATCTTCTCCGACAACGATTTCCAGATCAGCCAGGTGATGGACATCGTGCTGGCAAAGCTGAGCAAACGCAGCGTGGACGCGCGTTTTCTCGATCGCAGCGCGAAGATCGAAAAAATCGGCGGCGACAAGGTCAAACAGATCCTGACGATCAAGAGCGGCATCGACACCGAAACCGCGAAAAAGATGCAAACCCTCATCAAGCAGAGCAAGATGAAGGTGCAGGCTGCCATCCAGGGCGATTCGGTGCGGATCACCGGCGCCAAACGCGACGACCTGCAGGCGGCCATGGCGATGCTGCGCAAGGAGGTCGCCGATGTTCCGCTTTCGTTCGACAACTTCCGTGACTGAGAGCCGGCGCCACTGCGCGCCCGGCCAACCATCGCGCTGGCTGAAAGCGCTTGCAATCGGCGCTGCAACGCTGGCGGCCACCTTTGCGGCTGACGCCGCCACCAGCGTGTCGCTGGGCGCGAGGATGGGCGACAAGGCCGTGCTGGTGATCAACGGCAGACCCCGCGCCATGGCCGTCGGCGGTAGCGAGCAAGGCGTGCGCTTGCTGAGCCTGGGCTCCGATTCGGCGCAGGTCGAGGTCGATGGTCAGCGCATCACGCTGCGCATGGGCGCCACGCCGATCGATCTGAGCGGTGAACCTAGCCCGGGTGGCGGCACGCGCGTCGTGCTCAGCATGGGCTCGGGCGGGCATTTCGGCGGCGCCGGCAGCATCAACGGCAAGCCGGTGAATTTCATGATCGACACCGGCGCGACGCTGGTGGCGATGAGCCAGGGCGAAGCCGACCGGATCGGCCTGCGTTATCAGAATGCGCCGCGCGGCCTGGTGCAGACTGCGAATGGCATGGTGCCGGTGCACAGCGTGCGCCTGGCCAGCCTTCGCATCGGCGACGTGCTGGTGCGCGATGTTGAGGCCGTCGTGATGCCCGCGAGCATGCGTCAGGTACTGCTCGGCAATAGCTTCCTGACCCGCTTCCAGATGCGCCGCGACAACACGACGATGACGCTCGACAAGATCCCCTGACCCGAGCGCCGCGAGGCCAATGTCGCAGCAGCGACAACAGTTTCGAACCGGCATGCTAAAACCCGCGTTGCTGCGGCGCAGGCCGTCCGTGCAAAGCGATTGCAAGGAGTCGATTGATGAACCTGAACTTCACCGCCGAAGAAACGGCGTTTCGCGACGAGATTCGCGCCTGGGTCGCCGCCAATCTGCCGCAGGACATCAGCCACAAGGTGCACAACGCGCTGCACCTGACGCGTGACGACATGCAGCGCTGGGCCAAGATTCTCGGCAAGAAGGGATGGCTCGGCTGGGGCTGGCCGGAAAAGTTCGGCGGGCCGGGTTGGAACGTGATCCAGCGCCACATCTTCGAGGAAGAATGTGCGCGGGCCGGCGCACCCCGTGTGGTGCCGTTCGGGCCGGTGATGGTGGCGCCGGTGATCATGGCCTTTGGCTCCCCAGAACAGCAAAAACGCCACCTGCCCGGCATCATGAGTGGCGAGGTCTGGTGGAGCCAGGGCTACAGCGAGCCCGGCGCAGGGTCCGATCTCGCCTCTGTTAAATGCAAGGCCGAGCGCGTGGGCGACAAGTACATCGTCAACGGCCAGAAAACCTGGACCACGCTGGGTCAATACGGCGAGTGGATTTTCTGCCTGGTTCGCACCAGCAGCGACGGCAAGCCGCAGACCGGCATCAGCTTCCTGTTGATCGACATGCAGAGCAAGGGCGTCTCGGTCAAGCCGATCATCATGCTGGATGGTGGTCACGAGGTGAACGAGGTCTGGTTCGACGATGTCGAGGTGCCAGCCGAAAACCTGATCGGCGAAGAGAACAAGGGCTGGACCTACGCCAAGCACTTGCTGGCGCACGAGCGCACCAACATCGCCGACGTCAACCGCTCCAAACGCGAGCTGGAACGGCTCAAGCGA
>JBBRID010000306.1:0-5113 GCA_038221635.1 Burkholderiales bacterium | reverse complement strand
GGCCTTTTCGCGCACCTTGTAGATCGGCTTGTCGGCGCTGACGCTGACCTGCAATTCATGTGCGGCAATGCCGACTTTCAGCGCCGCGACGCCGAACTTGAACGACGGTTTGGCGAGGTCGACCATCGCGGTGGGCGCCTGGTAGCGACGCCCTTCGTACCAGAAAGCGCGGGCCCAGTTGATCGGCTCGCGCCAACCCCAGGTGAACAGCGAATACCACGGCACCTCGCGGATGCGCCCGCGCAGCGCCAGCACGCTGACGTAGACGTTCGGACCCCAGCCGGCCTGAATCGACACCTCGATCGTCGGATCGTCGCCACGCAGCGTGACCACCCGCGTGTCCATCACGCCTTCGCGCTCGACGGCCACCAGCGCGGTCGCTTCGCGAAACGGCATGCGGACCTGCAGCTTGGCCGTCTCACCCGGTTCGTACTGCAGCTTGCCGGCCAACACGTCGATGCGATCGTCGTTGTCCTGCGCGAACCACAGTTCATCGCGTCCGCTGATCCAGATGCTGGTGGCCGCGCGGCCGATGTGGCCGGCTGCGTCCTTGGCCTCGACGATCAGCTCGACCTGGCCGGAGCGGTCGATCTCGGCGTCGCACAGCAGCAAGCCGTGCGCGTCGCTGTTTCCGCTGCACAGGCTGCCCAGATCGGGGACCTCGGTGCGGTTCTCGTAGGCGTAGAAGCCGCCGACCAGGCGCTTGCGGGTGCTGATTACCTGGGTGTGGCGGCCACGCACCTGCATCTGCTGGCCCTTGATCGGGCGCCCGCTGGTGTCGAGTGCAATCGTTGTGAACTTGATCCGCCCGCGGGTATTCGCCCACGAGCTGGACTTGATGCCAGGTACCACCGCGCTCGGCCACAAGGCCACCCGCGTCGCGATGGTCGAGGTTTCGCCGTTCGGATCGTTGAATGCGACCTCGACCAGCAGCTCACCCGGCCGATCTACCGCCGGCAAATCCTTCAGCAGAATGCTGGCCGCGCCGACACGATCGGTGGTCAGTGCGAGTTTGTCGGCCACCAGCCTGCCGTCGCGCTGTGGCGCTTCGTCGGCATCGTCTTCTTCCTGGCGATTGCTTTCAGACGGCTCGGTCGGTGGGTTGAAACTGAAGGCGGAGCGCCCTTCGAAGTTGACATATCGGCGTTTCAACAACGCGCTGGCGCTGACCGGCGCGTTCGCCATCGGCCCGCCGGCCAGGTAATTCATCTGCAGCGCGAAAGCGATTTGCGTTGGCGCCACCGGCACCTCTTTCGGTGCGCTCAGGCGCGCGTCGATCAGCGGTACGCGAAACTCCTCGACCCGGAAGTCGCCGCTCGGCCAACTGGTGCGCCGCCTTGCGCTGGCATCGCCATCACGTTCCAGCATCACCTCGTAACTGCCGAGCTTGGCCGAAACCGGAATCGTCCAGGTCGACAACGCGCTGCGACCCGCATCCCAGACCAGCGGCTGAACGACCTCCTCGCCGCTGCCCAGGTGCACGATCTTGATCCGGTTCGGCAGATCGGCCAGCGGCACGGCGGCCAGGCCTTCGCCGGTTTCCAGACGCGCGAAATGTTTCATCGACACCGTCTCGCCGGCGCGCAGCAGGCTGCGATCGAAGACGGTGTGGGTACGCATCTCCGGCTGCGGACCACTCGCGGTCGGCAACCCGAAGCGCCAGCTTTCGATGCCTTTCTGCCAGTTGCTGAAAACGAAGGAAACGTCGGAGCGTCCTTTGAACGGCCCGTCCGGCACGACGCGACGCGCAGTCACGAAAAAGCCCGATTCGCCCGGGCAATTGCCCATGTCGGGATCGAGCGCCAGCTTGATCGGCGCCAGCCCCTGGGCATCGCTGCGCCCGTTCCAGAGCTGCTTGCCGGTGCAGTTGTAGACCGACACCTCGGCGTTCGCCACCACCTGCCCCCGGTCGAGACTGGTCACCCAAACCAGACTGTTCTCGCGCCCCAGCTTGAAATGAACGCCCAGGTTGGTGACCAGCACGCCGCTGCGCACGAACAAGGGTGCGCGTTTGTCGAGCAACGATTGACCGAGCCGCGCCGATTCGATCTCGACGACGTGAAACCCGGGCTCGCCTAGCGGGATGCCGACCACCTCGAAGGGCCGCGGATCACCGCCCTGCAACTGTGGCAACTCGAGCCGTTTTGCTTCCGGGAGCCGGTTCAGCAATGACAACTCGCGCGTGCCGACCTGCCGCTCGACCCGGCGCTCGATCGTGCGCCCGCGCGCGTCGCGTTCGCGCTCGATCACCGTCCACTGCGATTTGGGCAGGCCGGCCTCTTCGGCCGACATCGAGCTTTCATGGAAACGCTGCAGCTTGTTGTACCAGTCGAGGATGTCCTTGTCGCTGTCCACGCGTTTGACACGCACGCCGTTGCCCGGCGCAGCCGCCTTGCCGGCCGGCGCGCGCAGATCGCCTTGTACATGGCGCAGCGTCAGCGGCACCACAGGATCGGCGCTTTCGATGATGCCGAACGGCGCCGCTGCAAATTTGGCAATCGGCGGGGTGTCGCCCGTCTTCACCTCCAGCGGGAAACTGGCGGCGTTGGCCAGCGCCCGACCGGTGACGTCCTGCATCCCCTTCGGCATTTCCAGGCGCAGCCGTGCATTGATTGGCAAGGGCACGGGGAACTGGATGTCACTGAGCTCCGGCGTCTTGTCGTCTTTGTCGAACTGCGGCTCGATGGCTTTGCCGTCGGCCGCGACCAGCCGCAACTGCACGGCCAGCTCGTGCTTGACCGGTGCCGAAAACCGCACCGAGATCGGCCGAATCGGCAGGCAGTCGGCAGCGGCGCGCTCGCGTTCACAGCTGAATTCGGCCGTGAAGGCGGCGCGCACCTGGAACGAAAACGCCTGCTCGAAAGTGGTCAGCAATTTGGGATCGGCCTTGGCCGCGATGCCGCGGCCCCAGACCAGGCGCACCGCCGCATTGCCCGGCAGCGGCCTTGGGCAGCGCAGCAACACAGCGCGCGCCGCTTTGCTGCCGGTCAACTTGCGTGCCTGCAAGACCGCGTCGCGCGCGGCGCCGCTCACCAGCTGCACCGGCTGGCGCTCACCGATACCCTCGACCTCGCACCAGGCATTGGCGGCGACTGTCGCATCGACCGCCGGGCCGTTCAGCCGCAGCAGGAAATGCTGGTCTTCCTCGATCGTGGCGCCTTCATAGGGTGATAGCGACACCACCGCAGGCCCGCCGGTGTTGAAGCTGAACTCGGTGCGGCCACTCAGTGGCGACGCAGCAGCCAGCGGTTTCCATCCGCTGCGCAACTTGACGGTGCAGCGGCTGCCTGGTGGCAGCGCGTCCTGAAAGTCGTGCACCCAGAAGCGGTCGTTGAGCCACCGGCCCTTTCCCGACGCTGCATCGCCCGTGCACTGGATGTCCACCGGGTCGGCCAGACGCGGCTCACCCATGGGCACCACGGGTTCCGAGAACCGCAGCGCGATCTGTCGCGCCTGCGCCACCTCGCCTTGCGGACTGAACGACTCGACGGTGGTGGTGAATCCTGTCGAAGTGCAGACGGCCGTCGCGACGGCGACCAGCCAAGACGGGTAGCGCCAAGCCGGGTAGCAAATTGTCAGTCGTCTCATGCCTGCCCTCGGTCGCAATCGGCAGCCGTAGTGGGCTGCGCGGTGATGCGGCGAGTCTAAAGCGACACTCAATAATTCCAGGCGCGTGCGCGTGCCTTTATCGGCGTTACCCCGTGGCGCCAGTTCCAGCCAGGGTCGCGGCGTCAACGCCCGCGCGAACGTAGCCAGTCACCTTCCAACATCGGTAAGGCGACGAAGTGTATGAAGATGAACAGGACGATGATTGAAATCGATATGGCAAGGACTTGCACCAGTACGCGTTTACGCCGGTGTCGAAGGTCAGTCCGGCGAATCTTCGGCATCCGATGCACGCGGTGCGTGGCGGTTGCTTCGCTAAGCGGTGGCGGCGACGTCGACGCCGGGCGGTCGGTGCTAGGGTATGAAGTCGGCGATCCAGCGGTCGCCCGGTCCCCGACCCGATCTGCGCACTGGTCGGGCGTGTGAACCTGTTCACTTCCATGGTGGCTGAATGGCGCTGTGTCTTCGAAATCTTTGCGCCCTTCGCTCGTTTCATGAATCACGCGTGCTCGCTTTCATGCAAATTTTTCGACGCTGCGGCTTGCGAGCAAGAATTTGGCCCTGCGCAATGCATAAAAACCATTCGGCAATGTAACGCGGCTCGATCCAAGACCTCCGTGAATATCGATGCGGGTCCCGATGCAGTTGGCCGAGAACCGGTTCCGTGCACCCGGTCGAATAACATGGCGTCATGGCATCCCAGATCGAACGTGTCACCGTCGAACTCAGGCGCCGCATCCTGCGTGGCGAGCTGAAGAAAGGGGACCGGATTCTGGAGCTCAGGTTTGCGCCCGAACTGGGCGTGTCCAGAACGCCGCTGCGCCTTGCATTGGGCGAGCTGGAGAAGCAGGGGCTGGTCGAGCGGGTGGGCAAGCGCGGCTTCTGTGTGCGTGGCGTGACGCTCGATCAGGTGGCTCAGGCCATCGACGTGCGCGGCGTGCTGGAGGGGCTGGCGGTACGAATCCTGTCCGAAAGCGGCATATCCAACGACACGCTGGCCGCCTTGACGCAGTGCGTGGCGGAAGGTGCAGCCATCCTGGATCAGGCGGTTACTGCCGATTCCACGGTCGATTCGTCGCGGTGGGCAGACATGAACGCACGATTCCACCGCATCCTGGTCGAAGCGGCTGGCAATGCAGCCCTGCTGTCGGCGCTGGAACACGTCGCGCGCGCTCCGCTGGCCAGCGCCGGCGTGCTGGGCATCACCGGACGGCAACTCGATCTGGAGCTGTCGTATCTGCGGCGTGCTCAGAACGACCACGAAGACATCCTCGCTGCGATTGCGACGCGCGAAAGTTCGCGAGCCGAAGCCATGATGCGCGAACATGCGCGCCGCAGCCGCGACAACAAGCGAAAACTGGCGGAACAGGCGTCGATGCCGACCGAGCCCGAGCCGGCGGTCGCGCACAGCAGAGATCAGGGCTCGACTTCCGCGAGTGTCGTGACCAGGCGCTACTAAAGCGCGTTTCGCGGAATCCACAGCGATAGCTCGGGCACGAACAGCAAC
>JBBRID010000305.1:0-5115 GCA_038221635.1 Burkholderiales bacterium | reverse complement strand
CGTCGCCAGCGCCCTCCGCGATTGCTGAGGGCTTGTCCGCATCCGCGGTGTCGGCGCAGGATGCGGCCTCGACGGCCCTGTCCGAGGATGTTCGCAGCAGCTTCGATTACATGCCGGCGATCCTGGCCGGTAACCTGGCCGGCATCTTCGTCGTGTTGTTGCTGTTCCGCACGCAGGCGCCTTTGGCGGTGACGCTGCTCTGGCTCGTTCCGGCCAGTGTCGGTTGGGCCCTTCGCTTGTGGCTGTACCGCAGTTTTCTGCGTTCCCGCACGGAGACGGTCGCGCAGTGGCGTCGCTGGCGCCGGCTGTGGAACTACGGCACCTTGTTCTCGGCGGCCATGTGGGGGCTGGCGGCCTGGGTGTTTTATCCCTACGGCGACAGCAACCAGCGCACTGCACTCATCATCGTGGTCTATACATTCTGCGTTGCCGTGGTGCCGGTGCTGGCGTCGCAGCCGCGGGTCTATCTGTTGTTCGGCGCCTTTTGCTTTCTGCCGATGGCACTGCGGGTCGCGCTCGTCGGCAATGCCTACGGGCTGCAACTGGCGGGCATCCTGCTGCTGATCTTCAGCATGACCGCGCTGCTGGCGCGCAACTACCGGCAGGCACTGCAACGGGTGATCGAACTGAAAATTCAGGCAGACGAACTTCTCGTGCAACTGCGGGGCGAAAAACTTGCCGCCGAAGAAGCGCGGCGGGAGGCAGAGGTGGCGAACCGGGCCAAGACGCAGTTCTTCTCCGCGGCCAGCCACGACCTGCGACAGCCCCTGCATGCGATGGGACTGTTTGCCGAGGCGCTGCGCAGCAAGGCGCAGAACGACGAGGTGGCGCAGCTGGTGAACAGCATCAATGCCTCGGTCGACGCGCTGGAATCATTGTTTTCGGAGCTGCTCGACATCACGCGGATCGACAGCGGCGGGGTGACCGTCAATCCTCAGGCATTCGAGGTCGACGACATCCTGCGCAAGTTGCGCCTGCACTTCGAGCCGACGGCGTTCGAGAAGGGCTTGGCGCTGCGGCTGCGCGGCGGCAAACACGTGGTGCACGCCGACCCCTTGCTGGTCGAACGGATCCTGCGCAATCTGGTTTCGAATGCGATCCGTTATACCGTCGACGGCACCGTGCTGGTTGCCGCGCGCCGCCGCGGCGAGCACATCGTGTTGCAGGTCTGGGATACCGGACTCGGGATCGCTGCCGACGAGCAGCAGCACATCTTCGAAGAGTTTTATCAGATCGAGTCGCAAGGCGACAGCTGGCAATCAGATCCGTCGTTGGTCGATCAGCGCAAGGGCCTGGGCCTGGGTCTCGCAATCGTCAAGCGACTGTCCGATTTGATGGGTGCACCGATCGAACTGCGCTCGCAGCCCGGTCGCGGAACCGTCTTCTCATTGACCCTGCCATCCGGTCGGATCAGTCGCAACCCGGCCTCGGTTCCGGCCTACAAGGCGATCCTCAACGTCACTCTCGCGGGCCGGCACATCGTTGTCGTCGAAGACGAACCGGCTGTGCGTGCGGGGCTCGAGGTTCTGCTGAAGGAATGGGGTGCCACGCTGTCGAGCTTCGACAGCGTGGCTGCGGTCAGTGCGTGGTCGCGCGGGCAGTCGTCCGATGAAACCCCCGATCTGTTGATCGTCGACTA
Source organism: Burkholderiales bacterium (assembly GCA_038221635.1). Lineage (GTDB taxonomy): Bacteria > Pseudomonadota > Gammaproteobacteria > Burkholderiales > Burkholderiaceae_C > Ideonella_A. Next base: position 3,476 of record JBBRID010000305.1, on the reverse strand, counting down.
TCGACTCGAGGCGGGCAAGACCGGGACCGACGCGATCCGGGCATTGCGCCGTCATTTCGCATCCGATATCCCGGCCATCCTCGTCACCGGCAGCACCATGACCGGCCACGAAAAAGAGGCGCACGATGAAAATTACCACCTGCTCATCAAGCCGGTCGTGCCGAATAAGCTGCGGGCGATGATTTCCTTCAAGCTCGGCGTCAAGCGGGGTTGAACTGCGCTGGCGGTGCCGGCTGATAGGCCAGTCGAACGTAGATCGGTGCGAAGGCTTCTGCCTGCGTGATCTCGAGCAGGCGCTCTCGAGCCAGCTCGAGCATGGCGATGAATGTCACGACCAGCACGGCCGGGCCGCGACTAAGCTCGAACAGGTCCTCGAATTCGACGAATCGCCGGCCTTGCAGGCGCCGCAGCACGATGCTCATGTGCTCACGTACGCTGAGCTGCTCGCGGGTGATGGTGTGGTGCTGGTTCAGCCGCGCCCGTTTCATCAGGTCGGCCCAGGCTGACCTGATTTCATCGGCTTCGACCTCGGGCAGCCGCGGTGTCAACGATTGCTCGATGTGGATCTGGGCACGCAGAAAATCGCGTCCGTGAACCGGCAGGGCGTCCAGGCGCGCGGCCGCCAGCTTGATTTGTTCATACTCGATCAAGCGCCGCACCAGTTCGGCACGTGGATCCTCGACCTCCACGCCGTCGGCACTGCGCTTGGGCGGCAGCAGCATCCGCGACTTGATCTCGATCAGCATCGCTGCCATCAGCAGGTATTCGCTGGCCAGCTCGAGGTTGGTCTTGCGGATCTGGTCGACATACGCCAGGTATTGGCGGGTCACGTCGGCCAGCGGAATGTCGAGAATGTTGAAGTTCTGCCTGCGTATCAGGTAGAGCAGCAGGTCCAGCGGCCCCTCGAACGCCTCCAGGAAAACCTCCAGCGCATCGGGCGGGATGTACAAATCCTGCGGCATGGTGAACAGGGGCTCGCCGTAGAGTCGCGCCACTGCAACGCTATCGACCACCCGTGGGCCGATTCCGGCCACGGCGTCGTCAGCAGGTAGTAACAGTTCGTCCATGGGGATGTCGAGGTGGGCTTCAGCGACCGCCAGGCGACTTCGCGGGCTGCCTGCGGGCCGGGCGTGGCCAGACCTGAGGCGCCGGCAACGGTGGCGTCAGTCGGTCTTTGTCTGGTAGACGTAGGGTTTCTGCGCAACCCGCATTTCCGCCGAAGCCGCCTGCGCATCAAAGTCGATCCGCTTGTCCCACAGCAGCGCACGGCCCTGGCGTTGCTCGGCCTCGAGCGTGGGCCGCTTCGCCTTCAGGTCCTCGATGAAGGACGTGACGTCGGATTTGTAGTGCTTCCAGAACAGCGGCATGCGGGTTTGGACCCAGGTACGCCGACCTGGGCTCTGAGGAGTTCAAATGATTTTAAAGCACGCGTCAGTCTGAGCCATGCCGAGTCCGACCGGGCGAATGTCATCAGATTTTCGGGGTCGACGAGGCATCATCCGGCCAATGATCGAATTCGAGTTGAAATTCCAGATTCCGCCTGCCCGGCGCGAAGCCGTGCGGGCCTTTGTCGCCGGCAGCAAACGACCGGCTTTGCGCCCGGTTCATCTGCAGGCGATCTATTTCGATACCCCGCAACGCCTGTTGGCGCGTTCGGGCATCGCGCTGCGGGTGCGCCGTGAGGGCGAGGTCTGGGTTCAGACGCTCAAGGGGGCGGCGACCGACGGCCTCGGACGCGAGGAATATAACCTGCCGCTGCAAGATGGCCGCAACAACAGCGAACCACCCGCCGTCGATCCGCAGCGGCACCACGACATGCCGCTGGGCAAGCGTTTGGTCGCGCTGCTGGCATCCAACCCCGACGATGGCTTGCAGTGCAGCTACCGCAGCGATGTCAAGCGTTTGCAGCGTCGTTTGAAGACCCGTTTCGGAACCGTCGAGCTGGCGTTCGACGATGGGCATCTGCTCAGCGCAGGAGACCGGCTGGCGATTTGCGAACTCGAGATCGAGTTGATCAACGGCCACCCGATGGCGGTGATCGACGTCGCACGCCGCTGGGCGTTGCGGTTCGGACTCTGGCTGGATATCCGCAGCAAGGCCGAGCGCGGTGATTTGTTGGCGCGGGGATTAAGCGTCTCCCCGGCGAACTCGGATATCGCGCCCTCCACGTTGCACGAGCAACATCGGCCGCGTGCCGCGCTTCAGGCATCGATTGCCGCCGTGCGCAACCCGATACTTGCCAACGCCTCGCAAATTGCCAGTGGCAGTTTCGACCCTGAACACGTGCACCAGCTGCGCGTCATGCTGCGCCGCTTGCGTGTCATCCTGCGCCTGTTCGGTGACGATCCGGCTGCGGCCGAACTGGGCCAGCCACTGGTTGAACCTGCTGCCGATCTGTTTCGCGGCTTGGGCGTGGGGCGCGATCGATCGGTGCTGGCGGGCCAGGTTTCGGCAGACATCGAAGCCGCGCTGCGTCATGCAGGCGACGCTGGTGGGCTGCCGCTACCTGGCGCCGATGATGCTGATGCAAGGACGGTCGATCTGGTCCGTTCTTCGGACAGTCAACACCTGTTGCTTGGTCTGATCGAGGCGACGCTGCCGTCGGTTGCCGATGTGCACAGCGTCGGCGATGGCGGCGGGCCACTTGCAGATGCCGCGCGTCCGGGTGCCGAGCCGGCGAAACCGGCGCGCCTGCGCAGCATGTTGAGGCACCGCCTTGGCCGCTGGCAGCGTTCGATCTCGCGCGATGCCGGCAAATTTGCCGAACTTGACGACACCGCGCGCCACCAGCTGCGCAAACATGTCAAGCGGTTGCGTTATGCGATCGATGCTGCAAATGATCTGCTGGACAAACGCAAGGCCAAGGCCCTCGCCAAACCGCTGAAACGAGCCCAGCAGATATTGGGCGACATCAATGATTTGTCGACTGCGATCGGAGCATTCGATACGGGCAATGCCGATCACCGCGCCTGGTTCGCACGTGGCTGGTTGATTGCCCGGCAGCAGGCGCTGGTCGATGAGGGCGCAAAGCCGATGAAACGACTCGCGCGAGCCATGCGCAAGAAGAAGCTTCGCTGAGCGAGCCGCTCATGGCCGCTTGACGTCCACTTGAGGACTGCTGTAACAGGCCTGGTTATTGGCAGGGCTGGCAACGCCTTGTTGCGGATTTCGCTCGGAGTTGGGGCAGACTGGCTCGGCCCGACAGTCGATGGGCTATCGAAGCGAAAATGGTCCGGCTCAGATACCTACCGCTTCTGCATCGGCTATGGCCTCGAGACGATTCAGGAAAACGATTTGGCTGCAGCGCAGTTTGTGACCGTTCGCCGCGCCGTGACTGCGCGTGGATCGACCCGGCCCCTCGTCGTTTCGTGTGGAATCCAACATTCACAATGACTGGTAGTAGAGCCCGGTGGGCATGTGGTCAAGGCGCGTCAGCGGCTTGTCCATATGTCCACCGGGCCGGGTTGGCGAATTGG
>JBBRID010000304.1:0-5163 GCA_038221635.1 Burkholderiales bacterium | reverse complement strand
GAGAATCGGCCCCAGCGAGGACAGTTCTTGCCGGATTTGCAGCCCCATAGCCCAGCTATGGGGCAAAAAGACGGTGAGAAATGGACCGCTGCGGTCGATTCGCAGCCGACGCTCCCCAAGCCCGACAGGCTCCTAGCGCGCCGTGATGGGAGGCCGACCTGATGCGCCGTATCGCGGTCGTCGGGTCTGGCATCTCCGGCCTGTCAGTCGCCTGGCATTTGTCCAGGCAACCGCAACTGTGCCGCGTGAGCCTTTTCGAATCCGGCTCCTATTTCGGGGGACACACCCACACGGTGGATGTCCAGGTCGGCGCTGAAAACGGCCGAATCCGGCACGGGGTCGATACCGGCTTTCTGGTCTTCAACGAGCGCACCTACCCGCGGTTGATCGAATTGTTCGAGACGCTGCAGATCGAGACCGCGGCGTCCGACATGTCGTTTTCGGTCAAGGTGCCCGATATCGATCTGGAGTGGAGCGGCGCCAGCCTCGACACCGTTTTCGCGCAGCGCCGCAATCTGGCGCGCCCGGCATTCCTGCGGATGCTTGCCGAGATCGTCCGGTTCAACAAGCTGTGCACCGCGCTGGCAACGACAGGCGCAGATACGGCGTTGCAGCAGCCGATCGGTGACTTCCTCGACGATCACCGCTTCACTGCAGCGTTTCGCAACTGGTATTTCCTGCCGATGATCGGCTGCATCTGGTCGTGTCCCACCGATCAAATGCTGCGATTTCCGATCGCGACGATGATCCGCTTTTGCCACAACCATGGGTTGCTGCAGGTGGCCGACCGTCCCCGCTGGTTCACGGTTGTTGGCGGCGCACGCCACTACGTCGAGAAGATGTTGTCCAGCATCGACGACGCGCGCTTGAGTACGCCGGTACGGCAGATCCGGCGCATCCCGCCGGGCCCGTCGGCCGCGGGCGGCAGTGGCGGCGTCGTGGTCAGCACCGACGCAGGCACTGAACATTTCGATGAAGTCGTGCTGGCCTGCCACAGCGACCAGGCATTGGCGATGATTGCCGACCCCACCGACAGCGAGCGAGACGTGTTGTCCGCGATTCGCTACCAGCCGAACCGGGCCGTTCTCCACACCGATGTGTCGGTGCTGCCGAAACGCCCGAAAGCGTGGGCGGCGTGGAACTACGAGCGTGCCTCAAGCACCTCCGCCGAGCAGAATTCGGTCTGCCTGCACTACTTGATCAACCGCCTGCAACCCTTGCCGTTCGAGCAACCGGTGGTGGTCTCGCTGAATCCGCTGCGTGAGCCGCGGGCCGAGCTGATTCAGGGTGAGTTCGACTACGCCCATCCGGTTTTCGACCAGTCAGCGATCGCTGCCCAGCGCAAAGTGCCGGCGTTGCAGGGCGTCGCCTCCACCTGGTTCTGCGGCGCCTGGACACGCTATGGTTTCCACGAGGACGGGTTGATGTCGGGGCTCGCCGTTGTTGACCAGTTGAACCAGCGGCTGCAGTCCAACCAGCAGGAAGCCGCGTGAGCCAGTCGGAACGCAACGATGGTCAATCCTGCCGCGAGCCGCACGAAGGCGCGGCAGTGGCCGCGTCCGCCTTGCCCCAAGCCTTGCTGGGCATCGGCGAGGTTCGCCACGCCCGGCTGCGACCAGTATCGAACCGCTTCACCTATCCAACTTATTTCCTGCTGCTACCGATGCGCCGGCTGGCGAGCAACCCGCAGGCGGCACTGCGCCGCAACCGCTTCGGACTGATCAGCTTCTTCGACCGTGACCACGGCGATGGACGCGACAATTGCCTGCAATGGCTTGAAGCCTTGTTGCAGCGCGAGGGCGTCACCACAGCCGATGGCGAGATCTGGTTGCACTGTTATCCCCGCGTGCTCGGCGTCACGTTCAAGCCGGTCAGTTTCTGGTACTGCCACCGTGCCGACGGTGCGCTCGAGGCCATCGTCGTCGAAGTCAACAACACCTTCGGCGAGCGCCATTGTTACCTGCTGTCTGCGCGCAGCGAAGGGGGCATCGGCTTCGGCCGCGAATTGCGTGCCGAAAAGGCCTTCCACGTTTCGCCGTTCTGCAGCGTGACCGGCAGCTACCGATTCCGCTTCATGCGAACCGATCTGGCGCATGACGCAGCGCGTCCGGTCAAAGCCCGCACCGTCGCCCGCGCTGATCACCACGATGCAGACGGCCTGCTGTTGCAGACCAGTGTCAGCGGCGAACTGGCACCCCTGACCGCGCAGCGCATCCGACAGGCATTCTTCGGCGTACCTTGGATGACCTTGGGCGTCATTGTCCATATCCACTGGCAGGCGCTGCGGCTCTGGTTGAAGCGAGTGCCGTTGTTGCGGAAGCCCGAACCACCAACCGAATTTGTCTCCCGTTGAAGATTTGCCCCGTACCGCAATGAACCTCCAGACCACCACCCATTCACACTTGCCCTACGCCGACCTGCCCGCATCGGCACCGCCCGCCGCCCGTGCGGTTTTCGGGCTGCTGAAGAATCTGCGGCACGGCCGGCTGCGCGTGCAGATGCCTGATGGCAGCACCGCCATTTTCGGCAGCTTGGCAGAAGGCGAACGCAACGCTGCCATCAATCTGCGCAATTGGAATGTCTGCGGCGCCGCACTCAAGTCCGGCGACATCGGATTCGCCGAAAGCTACATCGCCGGCGACTGGACCACCCCGGATCTGGCCGCGCTGCTCAAGCTGTTCATTCGCAACCGCGACGAAATCGAATCAGTGGTTTACGGCACCTGGTGGGGCTCGCTGCTGTACCGCGTCAAACACCTGTTCAATCGCAATTCACGCCGCGGCAGCAAGAAGAATATCCACGCCCACTACGATCTCGGCAACGACTTCTACAAGCTGTGGCTCGACCCGACGATGAACTACAGCAGTGCCTGGTTTGATGGCGACCAGACGCAGTCGCTGCCCGACGCGCAGCAGGCCAAGATGCGCCGCGTGTTGAACGAGGCCGGCGTCAAGCGCGGCGACCGCGTGCTCGAGATCGGCTGCGGCTGGGGCGCGGTGGCCGAGTGTGCCGCGCGTGACTTCGGCGCCGAGGTCAGCGCGGTGACCTTGTCGAGCGAACAACTCGCATGGGCGAGGCGGCGCATGGCCGACGCCAGCCTCACTGCCGACCTGCGATTTCAGGACTATCGCGACATCGACGACGGACCCTACGACGCGATCGCATCGGTCGAGATGTTCGAAGCCGTAGGTCGCGACTACTGGCCCGATTTTTTCGCCACCATCCATCGCCAGTTGAAGCCGGGTGGCAAGGCCTGTATCCAGAGCATCACGATTCGCGACGATCTGTTCGACCGGTATGTCGATTCGACCGATTTCATCCAGCAGTACATATTCCCGGGCGGCCTGCTGCCGAGTCCGCGCGAGTTCCGCCTGGCGGCCGCACGTGCCGGGCTCATGGTGATCAACGAGCTCGATTTCGGTGGCGACTATGCCCACACGCTCAAGTTGTGGCGCGATGCCTTCGTGCACCACGATGCGCGGGTTCGCGGCCTCGGCTTCGATACCCGCTTCATGCGGATCTGGGAGTTCTACCTGGTCTATTGCGAAGCCGCGTTCGAGATGGGCAATACCAGCGTGATGCAGTTCACGCTGCAGAAAGCCTGAGGGATCTGAGTGACGATCGTGCGCCCGACCATCATGCAGCAGCGCCCGCTGGTCGGGCGTCGCAGCGTGCTGCTGGCGGGGCTGGCAATGCCCTTCGCGCTGGCCGCACGGGCGGCGAGCCGACCATTGCCACCTGAAGTTGCCGAACGTTTGCCACAGGCCCGTTTGCAAGGCAGTGGCCGGCTTACATTTTTTACACTGCATGTCTACGATGCCCGCCTGTGGGCTGGCCCCGAGTTCAAGCCGGCGAGCTACCACCAGCAACCACTGGCCCTCGAGCTCGAATATGCGCGCTCACTCGACGGCAAGGCGATCGCCGAACGTTCGATCGAAGAGATACTCCGGCAGGCCGAGATCGCCGATTCAAAAGCCGCCAGTTGGCTGGCGCGCATGAGCGCGATCTTCACCGACGTCCAGGCGGGTGACCGCATTACCGGCATTCAGCGCCCGAACGAAGCAACGGCCTTCTTTCTCAATGGTCGCCCGACCGGCGAGATCCGCGACGCCGAATTCACACCGCTGTTCTTCGGCATCTGGCTGTCGCCCAAGACCTCCGAGCCCGGCCTGCGCAAGGCCTTGATCGGCGGCGCCGGCAGCGGCACCTGAAGGCACGGCGTGAGCCCACCCAACCCAGACTCACCGGGCCCGCTGCAAGCTCGCCTCGCAGGCTTGCGCTATGGCAGTCTGGGCCTGCCGCTTGCATTCGTGGCGCTGCCACTTTATGTCGTGCTGCCGAATCACTATGCCAGTCAGTTCGGCGTTCCGCTGGCTTGGCTGGGAGCCGTGCTGCTCGGTGCCAGGCTGCTCGATGCGGTGGCTGATCCGCTGATCGGCCGCTGGGTCGATGCACTCTTTGCCCGCAACAGCCGCGCCGCGTGGATGGTGGCCGCCGTCGCGGCGGGATTGCTGACAATCGGCTTTGCCAGCCTCTTCTTTCCGCCTGCTGCGGTGCGGTCGAGCAACCAGGGCCTGCTGATCTGGTGCGCAATCGTGCTGGCACTCACCTATCTCTGCTACAGCATCGTCAGCGTTGTTCATCAGTCGTGGGGAGCAAGGCTCGGCGGCAACGAAACGCAGCGCGCCCACGTCGTCGCCTGGCGTGAGGGACCGGCATTGGGCGGCGTGCTGATCGCAAGCGTGTTGCCATCGGTGGCCGGTCTCGGCGCTACGAGCGCCGCATTTGCGGTATTGATCGGCATTGCGATCGTGCTGCTGGCGCAAGCGCCACGGCCCAATCCGAGCCCGCTGGCGACCGGGCAGTTGCGTCCGCGGCTCGGCCTGCCGTTCACCAACCCCGCCTTTCGCCGTCTTCTGGCGATCTTTCTGCTGAACGGCATCGCCAGCGCGATCCCGGCGACGCTGGTGTTGTTCTTCATTCGCGACAACCTGCAGGCGGCGGCGTACGAGCCACTTTTTCTGGCTGGCTATTTCGCTGCCGGCGGCCTGTCGATTCCGGTGTGGGTCGGCTTGGTCAAACGCTACGGCCTGCCGAGGACCTGGCTTGCCAGCATGTTGTTGGCGATTCTTGCCTTCTTCTGGGCATCTCTGCTGGGCCCCG
>JBBRID010000303.1:0-5166 GCA_038221635.1 Burkholderiales bacterium | reverse complement strand
AGCCAACGGCACAGCTGCTGTCCCAGTGAGTGGTGTTTGTTGCACGCCGCCGTCTGGACCATCTGTGTGATGAGAGCCTGCGTGAAGCGCAGGAGCAGGTGGAGAACAGCAGCCCCCCGCGACCCGGTTTCGGGAGGAATGAGCAGTGGCCTCGGTTGTCATCAATCCTTCATGTAAGACAACAGGCCACGCGCTTGCCGGAAAATATTACGCCATCCGTGTGCCAGCGAACATACAGGGCGCGCAGATCGGACCTACGCTACGCGCATGATGACTTCGGCTTCCAGCCCCTCGACCCGTCAGGAAGGATGCGACCGCTCAACGGTTCCAGCGGCGAATCCACCAGGCGAACCAGCCTGCGGTTCCCGGACCGCGTTGGGTCCGCTCAGGCGCGCCCGTTGGAACGTTGCAGTGCTGACCGAACTCGCCGAGCCCGGCTTCATGGAACTGCTACCAATACTGGCGGAGGACGACAGCGTCATCGACTTCGAGTGCAAGCGCGCGAGTCCGACCGCGGCATTGATGCTCGGCCGTGCTGGCGAAGACCTCACGGGTCGAAGCCTGCGAAACTTCGTCGAAGGCAGCTTGGGCGAGCGTCTGTTCGAAGCCTGCAAGAGCGCCTTCGTCAGCGGTCGCTCGGAGGTAGCCAAGGTTCAAGTGGGCGAGTTATCGGTGCTGCATCGAGTCCATGCGACGCACGACGGCGTGTCAATCCACATGACTTGTTTGTCGGCAATGGAGCGAATGGCGGTTGCGCAGCAGGTCTTGTTGTTGCTTGTGCCGACGACCCAGTCCCGGCTTGCATCGCGCGTGCCGGCATCCGGCAGCGCCAAGTAACACTTTATGTAGCGATGTCCCATCATTCGGCGGACCATGCGGATGCATTGACGATCCCGTGCCTCCAGAAAGTCCAGCCTGATTGGGACGGTCTTTGGCGAAAGCCCGAGCGCTTCGATTTCTCTTCGTTCGGCCCGTCAGAATTCGTGCGACATCGTTTGATTTCCTGATATCCGCCGTCCAGTGATTTCAGCTGCACTCATTTGTTCGCATGAGTGCAACGCGGCGAAGTGATTCCCGATTCTCGGCATGACCTTCTTGCGGAGCCGGCACGAGGCAGGGCAAGAAAGAAGCGCACCATCTCGGCTGATGCATCCGGGCCGCTGTCATCGGTATAGGTACCACTGGCGCTGCCGCCAGACCATGCGTGACCTGCACCATGCACGGTCCAAGCCTCGATATGGGGCTGCCCCTTGGCATCGACATGCACCGCCCGGCTGTAGCGTCGCCCGCCCGCAGACGTGCCGCGCTCGTTACTGATGCGCGGTGCCGCGCCACCGACCGCCGCCGAATGCGCGTTCGCGGCCTGCTGGACGATCTCGGCACCGTTGGTATGCTGCACGGTGTGATCCCGGTCGCCGTGGAATACGATGATCGGCACGGCTCGTGCGAGCTTGCTGCGCGGTGCGGTTTTTACGGCCGACGCGGCCTTCAGGCCAGCGATCCCGCTGCGGCCTCCTTTCATTGCAGCCATTGCAGACAGAATGTCTCGGGCACTGCGGTACGGCAACCCAGAATGTGCGCCCACGCCGGCGAACAGCTCTGGATATGTTTCGCCAAGGATCACCGCCATCGCCGCGCCGGACGAGAGCCCTGTCACAAAGATTCGGCGCGCATCGATGCGATGGTGTGCTGCCACGTCAAGCACAATCCCGGCAATCAGCGAAGGCTCTCCGGAGCCTCGCTCCTGGTCTTTTGCCTCGAACCAGTTCCAGCACTTCGATGGATTCGCACTGGTCGCCTGCTCGGGATAGACCACCAGAAAGCCGTGTTCTTCGGCCAACTGGTTCATTCGTGTGCCCGCAGCGAAGTCATCTGCGAACTGGCTACATCCATGCAGCATCACGACCAGCGGCGGCGACGCTGCGATCCGCGCCGGCACATAGAGCTTGTAGGCGCGAGTTCCTGCACGGTTGGTGTAATCGCAGGAGTCGAAGGTGCCAGCGGGCGCCTGCGAGTCGCTCATCGACGGCTGGCGTGCCGGCTCCACGCCTGCGCCCTGTCGAACACCGGCGACGCGTGGCGCGACATCAAGGTTCTCGCTCGCGAGCGCGACATCCTCAGTCGTCGGCATTCCCGCCGAGCACAGTGCACTCCAATAGCGCAGGAGGGTGGTCAAGGGGCTCACCGTCGTATCGAATCCCCCGGAAGCCAGCCCGCTGTGAATCGATCCGTCAATGGCATGGGCGTCGAAGGACGGGGCTCGAATGCTGGATGGCGTTTTCATGTGGCGTACTGTGGGCGCCGGACAGCCCGGCGTCTGTGCGGTGGCGTACGGGTATCGTTGTGTTGGACGCTGGCGAAGCGTTCTGGATCTCACCCTGGCAAGCGATCACCTGTCCGTGTGTACGTTGGCGCACAGACAGCTTGCACACGGTTCACGAAAATGGCGCCAGCCTCATCCTCTCGCCATGCCACCCATCCCGCCATCCCGCCTACCCTACGACCGCCGCAGCTTCGGGCGGTCGGCGCGACCTGGGACCGGGTACGACGACGCCGCTCTGGTCGACAAGGAGCGACTGTGACCGCGGAGTTGAAAGACCTGATTCAGCTTTCCTCCAAAGGTTGCCGCACGTCATTCGAGGAGCTGTATCGCAGAACTTGCGGGCGTCTTTTCGGCGTCATCCTTCGCGTCAACAATGACCGGTCGCAAGCCGAAGAAGTTCTCCAGGAAACCTACTTCAAGATTTGGCACCTCTCCAAGCAATTCGATCCCAACAAGGAACAGGCAATGTACTGGCTTGTAAGTGTCGCCAGGAACGGCGCGATCGGAAGCTTGAGGTATCAGGCCGCGCCGCCCAAGAGAGGTTTCGCTCACCTGAACGACAAGGACGACAAGGACGATCAGTGCGCTGCGTTGTCATCGTCCGAGGCGGGACCCTTGGAAGTCCTGGTCTTGCGAAGACGTGCCGCCGCCGTGCAGCGCAGTCTGCGCGCGCTGCCATCGGATGCGAGGGCCTGTTTGACCTTCGCCTATTACGATGGGCTGACCTGCGAAGAGGTCGCGGCTTGTCTGAGCCGGCCCACTGGAACCGTCAAGAACTTGGTGCGACGCTCGCTGATCGGATTGCGTACCTCGCTTGGCGCCGAGCACTGCCCTGACGATGTGCGCCAGCAATCTGACAATCGCGCATGTGGTCAGTCGGGAACAGACGATGGAAGTCGTCGGCGCGCGCAGGGTTTCGCAGCGCGGCCCATCGGACAGCGACAAATATCGTCCGAAGGCCCGTCATGATGCGTGACTTCCTTCTCAACAATCGCGATGAACTGCTGAGCCGCTGCAAGGCGAGGGCAGCCCAGCGACCGGAACGCGCGGCCACCGACGTACAGCTCGAAAACGGTATCCCGATGTTTCTGGACCAGCTCACCAGAACGCTGCTCGCCGAGAGCAGACATGAGGCAGGTGCAAGCCTGCGAATCTCCGGCGGATCGGGCGGGGACGCATACGCGTTGTCCGAAATCGGCGTGTCGGCCGCCGCCCATGGCAAGGCTTTGCTCGCGCTGGGATACTCGTTGGACCAAGTGGTCCACGACTACGGGGATCTGTGTCAGACAATCAGCGAGTTGGCGTTCGAGCGGGATGCCCCGTTCACCATCCCCGAGTTCGGTACCTTGAATCGGTGTCTGGACAACGCAATAGCTGACTCCGTGACTGAGTTCAGTGCGCAACGCGACGCTGACGTCGCCCATCGGCACGTTTCCGACTCAACCAAGAAGCTGGGCTTCCTTGCGCATGAGCTGCGCAATTCGCTGCAGGTGGCAGGTCTGGCTGCACACGCCATGGAAGTCGGTGGGTTGACCATGGTCGGTGCGACCGGGTCTGTGCTGAAGAAGAGCCTGGCATCGATGGAAGAGCTCATAGATACCGCGCTGGCAGAGGTTCGAGCACGGGGGAAACCGACGAACTCGGCGATCTTCTCCGTGGCATCACTTGTCCACGAGGCCAAGGCTTCGGCCGACCTGGGGTCCGTTGTTCGAAACCAGATTTTGACCGTGACGGACGTGAATTCGGATCTCTGCGTCGAGGCGAACCGCGAGCGCATTCTGGCCGCACTCGCCAATCTGCTGAGCAATGCCTTCAAGTTCAGCCATCCGCACAGTGAGATCCAGCTGTCGACCGATTTGGTCGGAGACCGTGTTTGTCTGAGCGTCGAAGACAGCTGCGGCGGGCTGCGTCCGGATCACGAGGAGAAGATCTTCAAGCCGTTCATTCAGTTCGGCGATGACCGGTCCGGCATTGGATTGGGCCTGTCCATCGCGCGTCAGAATGTTGAAACTGACGGCGGTACGCTGACGGTCAGGAACAAGCCTGGGTCGGGCTGTGTGTTCACGATCGCGCTGCCGAATTGCACAGTGGAATGACGAGCTGGAAATCGACTCCCGGCGCAACGGAGCCGAAGCCCGCGATTCGTCTGCCGCAGGTCACGTAGCGCACGATGATCTTCGCGCGCCGCCACGGTCAAGCTGCCTTGCCTGATGGCAGCAATCGGTCGTATTCGCGCTTCACCACGGCATAGCATTCACACGTGCGCTGCTCGAGGGCCGGCCGGTCAAGCACCGTGATGCGCCCGCGTGAATAACGAATCAGGCCAGCGGCCTGTAGTCGGCCTGCAGCTTCGGTGACGCCTTCGCGGCGAACGCCGAGCATGTCGGCGATCAGTTCGTGCGTCATTACGAGTTCCTGGCCGGACAGCCGATCGAGGCTCAGCAGAAGCCACCGGCACAACTGCTGGTCCAGGGCGTGATGCCGGTTGCATACGGCGGTCTGGGTCATCTGTGTGATCAGTGCCTGGGTGTATCGCAACAGCAGATGCATCACAGGGCCGGAGCGGTTGAATTCCTGCAGCATGACCTGGGCTGGAATTCGAATGCCATGGCCCGCGTGCTGTACGACGGCCCGGCCCGTGGTGGAGCCACCACCCATGAACAGCGAGATGCCGACGATGCCTTCGTTGCCGACGACGGCAATTTCCGCCGCTTGACCATTCTCGGTCAGGTAGAGCAGGGAAACGAGCTCGTCATGACCCATGATATGATCGCCAACAGGCTGTGCGTACGCCGTGAAGGCGTGACCGAGGGCGCGCTGAAACTTCAGAAGGCTGGCCTGAT
>JBBRID010000302.1:0-5176 GCA_038221635.1 Burkholderiales bacterium | reverse complement strand
GGTTCACGCAGCACGAACAGGCGGCGGCGCGGATCGCAGCCGAAGTGGGGTTCACGCAGATAAGTACCTCGCATGAGACCAGCCCGATGATGAAGTTCGTCAGCCGCGGCGACACCACGGTGGTCGATGCCTATCTGTCGCCGATATTGCGACGCTATGTCGACCAAGTCGCAGGGCAGATGCCGGGGGTGCGGCTGTTCTTCATGCAGTCGTCTGGGGGGCTCACCGAGGCGCACCGCTTCCAGGGCAAGGATGCCATTTTGTCGGGTCCGGCCGGCGGCATCGTGGGCATGGTGCGCACGGCCGTCGCGGCAGGGCATTCAAGAGTGATTGGTTTCGACATGGGCGGTACCTCGACCGACGTGTCGCACTATGCCGGCGAATTCGAACGCGCTTTCGAGACCCAGGTGGCGGGCGTGCGCATGCGCGCCCCGATGATGAGCATTCACACGGTGGCGGCAGGCGGGGGCTCCATCATCCGCTTTGACGGCGCGAGGCTGCGCGTCGGGCCCGAGTCGGCCGGCGCCAATCCGGGGCCGGCGAGCTATCGGCGCGGCGGGCCGTTGGCGACGACCGATGCGAATGTCATGCTGGGCAAGATTGCACCCGCGCATTTTCCGCATGTGTTCGGCCCGCATGCCGATCAAGCGCTGGATCGCGACGTGGTGGTGCAACGTTTTGAAGCACTCGCACAGCAAATGAGCGCAGCGACGAATCGCCCGGTCAGCGCCGAAGAAGTGGCGGCCGGCGCTCTGCAGATTGCTGTTGCGAATATGGCCAATGCGATCAAGCGCATCTCGGTGGCGCGCGGTTACGACGTCACCGCCTATACCCTGCAATGCTTTGGCGGCGCGGGCGGCCAGCATGCCTGCCTCGTGGCCGACGCGCTGGGCATGACGCGCGTGTTTGTGCACCGACAAGCCGGCGTGCTCAGCGCCTATGGCATGGGCATGGCCGACCAAATTGCGATGCGCGAAGCCTCGATCGAGCTCACGCTGGACGTCCGCGGCTTGCAGGCAGCGCAGCAGCGCCTGGACGCCTTGGGTGAAGCGGCGCGGGCCGAGCTGGTTGGCCAGGGTCTGCTTGAGTCCGCGTTGCAAACCAAGTGCCGCTTGCATCTGCGTTACCAGGGCACCGACACCGCGCTGCTGCTGGGCTGCCCTGCTGAATCTGACCCGGCGGCGATGGCGGCGATACGCGCTGATTTCGAGGCGGCCTACCGTCAGCGATTCGCTTTTCTGATGCCCGACAAGCCGCTCGTGATCGAGGCGGTTTCGGTCGAGGCGATTTGCCCGGGTGAAGCGCTCGCCGAGGCCTGCGTCGATGGCGACGCGAGCGACTACCGGCCCGTGCCGGCGCAGCAGCTGAGCATGTATTGCTCCGCCGACGAGCAAGCGGCCGGCTGGCGCGAGGCGAGTCTTTTCCTGCACGCGTCACTGCAAGCCGGTGCGCTGATAGAAGGCCCGGCGATTGTTGCCGAACGCAATGCGACCACGGTGTTGGAACCCGGCTGGCAGGCCCGGCTGATGCGCAACGGCGCGCTCGAGTTGCAGCGCACTCGCCCGCGCGCCACCCGCCGCGCCGTCGGCACGGCGGCCGACCCGGTGATGCTGGAGGTGTTCAACAACCTGTTCATGAATATCGCCGAGCAAATGGGTCTGCGCCTGCAGAACACCGCCTTCTCGGTGAACATCAAGGAACGGCTGGATTTCAGCTGCGCCTTGTTCGATGCGGCGGGCAATCTGATTGCCAACGCGCCGCACATGCCGGTGCATCTGGGCTCCATGAGCGAGTCGATCAAGACCGTGATCGAGCGCAATCCAGCGATGCAGGCCGGTGACGTGTATGTCCTCAACGACCCTTACCACGGAGGCACGCACTTGCCCGACGTGACCGTGGTCACGCCGGTTTACCTCGAATCCCCGGCCGACGGGGTACCGCCGACCACCCCCCAGGGAGGTGCTGTGGCGCACCCGGCCGGCCCGCCGCAGGCCGCCACGCCGTCCTTCTATGTCGCCAGCCGCGGCCACCATGCCGACATCGGCGGCAGCACGCCGGGATCGATGCCGCCTTTCAGCCAGCACATCGACGAGGAAGGGGTGCTGTTCGACAACTTCCTGCTCGTGCGCGGCGGTGTGCTGCGCGAAACCGAGCTGCGTGCGCAACTGGCTTCGGGTGAATACCCGGCACGCAACCCCGACCAGACCATCGCCGACCTGCGCGCGCAGATCGCAGCCAATCAAAAGGGTGTCGAAGAGCTGGCGGCGATGGTTCAGCAGTTCGGCCGCCAGACCGTCGCGGCCTACATGCAGCACGTGCAGGACAACGCCGAAGAGAGCGTTCGCCGCGTCATCACCGCGCTCAAGGACGGTCAATTCCAGCTGCCGCTGGACAACGGCGCATGCATCGCCGTCAAGGTGACGGTGGACCAGGCCAGGCGCTCGGCCAGCATCGACTTCAGCGGCACCAGCGCACAGCTGTCCAACAACTTCAACGCCCCCAAGGCGGTGACGATGGCCGCGGTGCTGTATGTCTTTCGCACCCTGGTCGACGACGACATCCCGCTCAACGCTGGCTGCCTCAAGCCGCTGAACATCATCGTGCCCGAAGGCTGCATGCTCAATCCGCGACCGCCGGCGGCCGTGGTGGCCGGCAATGTCGAAACCAGCACCTGTGTCACCAACGCGCTCTACGGCGCCCTGGGCGTGATGGCCGCGGGCCAGTGCACGATGAACAACTTCACGTTCGGCAACGAACGCCACCAGTACTACGAGACCATCAGTGGTGGCAGCGGTGCCGGGCCGGGATTCAACGGCACCAGCGTCGTGCAGACGCACATGACCAATTCGCGCCTGACCGACCCCGAAGTGCTGGAGTTCCGCTTCCCCGTGCATCTGGAAAGTTATGAGATCCGTGCCGGCAGCGGCGGCGCCGGCCGCTGGCACGGCGGCGACGGAGGCGTGCGGCGGGTGCGGTTCCTCGAAGCGATGACGGCATCCATCCTCAGCAATGGCCGCGAAGTGCCGGCCTTCGGCATGGCCGGCGGCCAGCCCGGGGCCCTGGGCATCAACCGCATCGAACGCGCCGACGGCCGGCGCGAGACGCTGCGCCATATTGGTTCGGCAGAGATGGCGCCGGGGGATGTCTTCGTCGTCGAGACGCCCGGTGGCGGAGGATTCGGCCAGGCCGACCGGTAGACCGCTGGGCAAACGTGAATGCGGGGCCAGCCCCCACAATGCCCTGTAAGCGTTGCGCTACTGATGCGACACCACAGAACATGAACAAACAGAAAGTCTTCCTGCTGCTGGCCCTGCTGGGGGCGGTGGTCGCCTTCTTCGCATTCGACCTGGGGCGCTTCCTCAGCCTGGACTACATCAAGCAGGCGCAGGGCGAGTTCGCGGCGCTCTACGACGCGCGGCCAGCACGCGTCGTCGGCGTGTTCCGGGCCGTCTACGGGGCCGTGACAGCGCTGTCACGGCCCGGCGCATTGATCCTGACCCTGCTGGGCGGCGCCATCTTCGGCCTGCTGGCGGGCACGCTGATCGTCTCTTTTGCCTCGAGCATCGGCGCCACGCTGGCCATGCTCTTTGCACGCTACGTGCTGCGCGACAGCGTCAAGGCGCGATTCGGCAAGCGCCTGGCCACCATCGACAAGGGCATCGAGCGCGAAGGCGCGTTCTACCTCTTCACACTGCGCCTGGTGCCGGTCTTCCCGTTCTTCGTCATCAACCTCGTGATGGGCCTGACGAAGATGAAGGCCGCCACCTTCTACGTCGTCAGCCAGCTCGGCATGCTCGCCGGCACCATTGTCTACGTCTACGCCGGCACGCAACTGGCGCAGATCGATTCGCTGGGCAGCATCGTCAGCCCCGGCCTGGGCCTGGCCCTGGTGCTTCTGGGCTTGTTCCCGCTCCTGGCCAAGAAGATCATCGACATCATCAAGGCGCGCAAGGTCTATGCGCCCTGGGCCGACAAGAAACCCAAGCAGTTCGACCGCAACATGGTCGTCATCGGTGCCGGTGCCGCCGGCCTGGTGACGAGCTACATCGCGGCTGTCGTCAAGGCCAAGGTGACCCTGGTCGAAGGCCACAAGATGGGCGGCGACTGCCTGAACTACGGCTGCGTGCCGAGCAAGGCCTTGATCAAGACCGCGACGCTGGCGCGCAACATGCGCCACAGCGCCGAGTACGGCATCGAAAGCGCGTCCTACACGCTGGACTTCGCCCAGGTGATGGACCGCGTGGCCCATGTCATTCGCGAGATCGAGCCGCATGATTCGGTCGAGCGCTACAACC
This sequence comes from Burkholderiales bacterium, assembly GCA_038221635.1. GTDB lineage: Bacteria > Pseudomonadota > Gammaproteobacteria > Burkholderiales > Burkholderiaceae_C > Ideonella_A. The sequence goes on along the minus strand of JBBRID010000302.1, from coordinate 881 downwards.
GCCTGGGCGTGGACGTGCAGATCGGCCAGGCCATGATCCTCGACCCCTGGCGCGTGCAGATCACTGCCGATGACGGCACGCAGCAGGTGTTGACGACACGCAGCATCGTCGTGGCCACGGGCGCAGCGCCATTCCTGCCGCCGTTGCCGGGCTTGAAGGACATCGGCGCGCTGACCAGCGACACGCTGTGGGGCTTGCGCGAACTGCCCAGGCGCCTGGTGGTGCTGGGTGGCGGACCCATAGGCTGCGAACTGTCGCAGGCCTTTGCGCGGCTGGGCTCGAAGGTCACGCAGATCGAGATGGGCGACCGCCTGCTCAGCCGCGAGGACGAGGATGTCTCGGCCTTCGCGCTGAAGGCGCTGCAAGCCGATGGTGTCCAGGTCTTGACGAAGCACAAGGCGCTGCGCTGCGAGCATGAAGGCCATGCCGGGGCTGAGCACAAGTTCATCGTCGTCGAACACGAAGGCGCTGAGCAGCGCATCGGCTTCGACGAACTGCTGTGCGCGGTCGGTCGTGTCGCCAGACTCAAGGGCTTCGGCCTCGAAGAGCTGGGCATCTACACCGACCCGAAGACACAGCGCACCGTGCCCGCAGACGAGACCTTGCGCACCAAGTTCCCGAACATCCTGGCCGCCGGCGATGTCGTCGGGCCCTATCAGTTCACGCATGTGGCGGCGCACCAGGCCTGGTATGCGGCCGTCAACGGCCTGTTCGGCGATTTCAAGACCTTCAAGGCCGACTACAGCGTGATTCCGGCCGCCACCTTCATCGACCCCGAGGTCGCGCGCGTGGGGCTGAACGAAAGCGAGGCCAAGGCGCAGGACGTGGCCTATGAAGTCACGCGCTACGGCATCGACGACCTCGACCGGGCCATTGCCGAC